>JALWDV010000604.1 GCA_027036755.1 Anaerolineae bacterium | reverse complement strand
GGTGGGATAGGGAGGTAGTTGGGTCATGATGACGGGAGCGATTCAAGAAAGTGGAATGAATGGAAACACGGATAAGGTGACACGGATGAACAACAGGTTTTGACCGGATGCTATCCGTGTCCATTTTCATCCGCGTTTTTTCCAAAAAATGCTTTCAATGCAGCGACCAACCCATGCGCCATGTACTCCTCGGGCGTCACATCCACAGGCAGGCCCGCCTGTTTCGCTGCCTCCGCGGTGACCGGCCCGATGCAGGCCACAGCCACCCTCGCCAGGGCCTCCGCGCCCAGGCCCGCTTCTCTTTCCAGGCGGATGAGGGTGTTGCGCACGGTGGATGGGCTGGTGAAGGTGATGGCATCAACCTGGCCCGCTCGCAAGGCCGCGGGCAGATCATCACCACCCTGGCCCAGCACGGTCTCATAGGCCGGGACCACGTCTACCAGTATCCCGCGAGCGCGGAGCCCGTCGGGCAGCACGTCTCGGGCTTTGGCGGCCCGAGGCAGCAACGCGCGCTGTCCCGCGAGGATGGGCAGCGCGGCCAGCAGGCTCTCGCCCACCGCCTTGGGCGGGATCAGGGCCACGTCCAGCCCCAGGCGACGTTCCACGGCCCGAGCCGTGGCCGGGCCCACCGCGGCGATGCTCGGGCCGTGCAGCGCGTCCGGGCCCAGATTCAGCGCGTCCAGGCGTCGGGCCACCGCTTCCACTGCGTTGGCGCTGGTGAAGATGAGCCAGTCGTAGTCCCGGGCGTGGCGCAGGGCCGCGTCCAGGGCGCGGGCGTCTGCGGGCGGCTGGATAGCAATGGCGGGATAGAGCAAGGTGCGGAATCCCGCGGCCTCCAGCAGGGTCTTCAATTCGCCCGTCTGATGCGCGGCTCGGGTGATGACGATAGAGGGAGACATGAATGGATTTGCGCTTGACAGAGGTTTACTTACATGTTAACATTGCGTCATGCGACAGATTGTCTTTTATCGAACTGAAACTGGATTCAGTCCCGTCGAAGATTTCCTCGATTCACTTCCTGGCAAACAAGCGCAAAAAGTTGTTTGGGTTCTGAATTTGATCGAGGAGTTGGAACGAATTCCTCAAACCTATTTCAAAAAGCTCAAAGGAACGGATGATATTTGGGAAATTCGTGTCCAAACTGGCGGTGACAGCTACCGGATTCTCTGTTTTCTTGATGGAGGGCGAGTCGTCGTACTGTCGCACGCCTTTCAAAAGAAAAAACAAAAAACGCCTCGCAAAGAAATTCAGATTGCAGAACGAAGGCGATACGATTATCTCAGGAGAAAACAATTATGAGTGAACTGCAAGCGTATATCAAACGACGAAAGGCCAATGATCCAGAATTCGCCGAAGGTTTTGAAGAAGGTTACGAGGCTTTCAAAATCGGTGTCCTGTTGAAGCAAGAACGAGAAGCCGCTGGATTGACCCAAGAGGAAGTTGCCAGGCGATTAGGCACAAAGAAGTCTGCTATTTCGCGCATCGAGAATCATGCGGAGGACATCAAACTTTCGACGCTGGAAAAGTTTGCTGGCGCTATCGGAAAAAATCTCGTCATAGAAATCCGTTAGTCCAGAATATCGGCCGCGCCCTGAGCAAGCGCGTCTTCCGCCAGGGCCCGGCCCAACGCCAGGGGATCATCGCCCGTCGCTTCCACGCGTAGCGTGCGGCGGCCGTCGGGAGAGGCGACCAGGCCCGTGAGATGAAGGCTATTCTCGCCGGGATGGGCGTACGCGGCCACGGGAATCGAGCAGCCCCCGCCCAATCCGGCCAGGAAGGCCCGCTCGGCCCGGGCTGAGGCTCGGGCGTCGGGGTCTTCCACCGCGGCCAGGAGGGACAACGTGCGTTGGTCATCCGCCCGGCACTGCACGCCCAGCACGCCCTGAGCGGACGCGGGCAGCATCGCATCCAGGGGCAGATATTGGGTGATAGCGTCCTCCAGCCCCAAACGGGTGACGCCGGCCGCGGCCAGGGCGCGGGCGTCTGCGGGCGGCTGGATGGCGATGGCGGGATAGAGCAAGGTGCGGAATCCCGCGGCCTCCAGCAGGGTCTTCAATTCGCCCGTCTGATGCGCGGCTCGGGTGATGACAATGGTGGGAGAATGGGGCATGGTGAAAGATGATTTGACGGTGTCGCGTCCATTATGTTAGGATCAATGCAATCATTGCTCAGGAGATGCACTATGGCAATTGAAATCAAAGATGTAAATGCGCCTTCTGCTCGACACGCACATTTTTACTGGATTAGCTCAAAATCGGCGTTATGATTCACTCTCTCAGAATGCACTATGAAGCTCGTATTTGAATGGGATGCCAGGAAAGCCAAAGCCAATCTCAAGAAACATCGTGTGAGTTTCGAAGAGGCAAAGACGATATTCAATGATCCGCACTTGATTACTTATTCTGACAACTTCCATTCAGACAGAGAAGACCGATTCATCAGTATCGGTTACTCAAGCAAAAACCGCATTCTGCTCACAGTCCACACTGAGCGTCAAGAAAATGCTTCGGTCTTGGTGATTCGAATCATAAGCAGCAGAAAAGCAACGCCTACGGAGCGTAAATTTTATGAAGAAGACTAAAACCTCTCAAGATGAATTCGAAATGCTGCCCGAATACGATTTCGCTGGCCAAAAGGGCGAACGCGGTAAATACTATCAAGCCTATCGAAAGGGGCATGAGGTTCGAGTGCATGAAGAAAATGGGGAAGTGACCATTCATTACTTTACATTGGAAGAAGGGGCCGTGATGCTAGAGCCTGACGTACGTGAGTATTTCCCGACGTCAGAAAGTGTCAATGAAACCTTGCGTCTACTGATATCCATTGCTCCATCGAAGAAGACAAAGGCTATTGGGCACTCATAAGCGCCGCCGCGCCGCGGGCGAGGGCCTCTTCCGCCAGCGCCCGCCCCAAGGCGACAGGCTCATCGCCCGTCGCTTCCACGCGTAGCGTGCGGCGGCCGTCGGGAGAGGCGACCAGGCCCGTGAGATGAAGGCCCTCCTCGCCGGGGTGGGCGTACGCGGCCACGGGAATCGAGCAGCCCCCGCCCAATCCGGCCAGGAAGGCGCGCTCGGCCCGGGCTGAGGCTCGGGCGTCGGGGTCTTCCACCGCGGCCAGGAGGGACAACGCTCGTTGGTCATCCGCCCGGCACTGCACGCCCAGCACGCCCTGAGCGGGCGCGGGCAGCATCACATCCAGGGGCAGGTACTGGGTGATGGCATCCTCCAGACCCAGGCGGGTGACTCCGGCCGCGGCCAGGACAATCGCGTCATACTGCCCTTCGCGAGCCTTGCGGATGCGGGTGTCCACGTTGCCGCGGATGGACTTGACCACCAGGTCGGGGCGGCGGGCCAGCAGTTGGGCCTGACGACGGGGACTGGACGTGCCCACCACCGCGCCCGCGGGCAGATCATCCAACGTGTGGCCCGCCGGGCAGATGAGCACATCCCGCACGTCCGCTCGCGGGGGCGTGAGGCCGATGGCGAGGCCGGGCGCATCCTCCACAGGTAGATCTTTGAGGGAATGGACGGCCGCGTCCACCCGACCTTCGTGCAGGGCCCGCTCCAGTTCCGCGGTGAAAAGGCCCTTGCCGCCGATGACGGGCAGGGGTTTATCGAGGATGCGATCCCCTTTGGTGACAATGACCTCGATGCGGATATCGAGACTGGGATGCGCCTGGCGCAGCAACTGGGCCACGTAATCGGTTTGCCATCGGGCCAGGGCCGAAGGGCGGGTGGCGAAAGTGAAAGGAGAAGAAGGAATGGTCATGGAAAAAATGAGTTGAAAATCTGGCAGTTCTTCGGTATAATCAATTCAACAAACAAAAACCAGCGCCTTTTTTCAGGAAAGGCATTCATCAGAATGAAAAAGAAGGACACCATGATGGAAAAGTTGAAATGTCGCTATACTTACTGGCAAGATGACGCATGGTGGGTGGGATATCTGGAAGATTATCCCGATTATTGGACTCAGGGTCAGACTCTTGAAGAGCTCGAAGATCATCTACGCGATCTTTACAAAGATTTGAGCGGCGGGAAAATACCCAATGTGCGCAAAACGGCAGAACTGATCATAACATGAAAAGGCGAGACTTGATCCGCATGCTTGAAAAAATGGGCTGTGTGCTGGTGAGGCATGGGGGACGCCATGATTGGTATCAGAATCCACGAACCAAGGTGTCCCAGCCAGTGCCTCGACATCGTGAAATCAATGAACGCCTGGCCCGCCATATCATCAAAATGCTACAGGATGATATGCGGTCAGCGAGATAGGGAGTTTCCAGGGGCCGACACCATGGGGCAAATAATCAGCGATTATCACGATTCTTTTGGATTTCAAGGGGTATTGGCTTTGCAAAACCCGCCCGATTCGCGATCCAGCGAGAAGCTGATAGCTCCAAGGGGGGATTCGCTATCCGTCCAGAATCTCACCTCCTGAAATCAGGTTGAGCCAAAATGAGTTGAAAATCTGGCAGTTCTTCGGTATAATCAATTCAACATAAGTTCACTGGAGGCCAATCATGTCCGTCTATCGCTTCAAAACGATAATCCTCGAGGATGGGCGCATCTCTCTGCCCCCATTCGACAATCTTACAGGGCGTAATGTGGAGGTCACAATCCGGCCGATAGACGAAAAATCGGAAGATAAACTCGCATCTTTCCGCGTCTTCCTAAAAAAATGGAGGGGCGTCCTGCAGAGTGAGAATCTTGATGAACTGAAATGGCAATATCTGCAAGAGAAGTATGGATTGACGGATGAATAGGCTTTTTCTTGACACCAACATCATCCTTGATATCGCCCTGGAAAGGCAGCCATTTGTTGAAACTGCTACGCGTCTGGTTGACCTGGCGCTGCGTCAGAAAAAGCAACTATTCATTTCGGCAACGTCAGTTACTGATCTCTTCTACATCATACGTAAAGCAAAGGGACGTTCTATTGCGTATGAGTTTTTGGAAGATCTGATTGCTTTTGTAGATATAGCTGGCGTTGATCGACGAATGATTGTCGAAGCAATCCAAACAAAGAACAGAGATTTCGAAGATGCAGTTCAGATGATCACGGCAGCCTACAACGATGCAGATGTCATCATTACACGGAATCCAGATGATTTTGTCCCGTCATCCGTTTCTGTAATGACAGCGTCAGATGCTTTGTATTGGCTAGCCGCCGGGGAGTAATGTCATAAGCGGCGTCTCAAATTCAGTTTAGATAATCATCCAGCGAGAAGAGAGCCTGGATGGCCCGGGCGTAGGGTTCGGCGTTGCCCTGCGCGGCCTGGGCCTTGAGTTGCAGGGTGGGCTCGTGCAGGAGTTTGTTGACCAGCCGGTGCGCTAGGCGGGACATCTGCTCGGCCACCGCGGGATCATCGGTGGGGAGTTTACGCAGGGCCTGCTCCAGCTCAGCCCGAGCCAGATCGTTGGCCTTGCGGCGCATGCCCACCAGCACGGGCAGCACCCGCCGCTGATGCAGCCAGGCCATATACGCCCGCACCGCATCTTCGATCATGGCTTCCACTTCGGGGATGGCGGCCTGCCGTTCAGCCAGGTTGCGCTGGACGATTTGCTGGATGTCATCCAACACGAAAAGCTGCACGCGAGGCAGCTCCGCCACGGCCGGATCGATGGCCCGCGGCACGGAGAGGTCCACCATCAACAGCGGCGAGGTGCGCGGGGCGATATGATCGGGCGTAATGAGATAGCCGGAGGAGCCCGCGGCCATGACCACCGCGTCGGCCCAGGCCAGATTTTCGGGCAGTGCGTCCAGCGGATGGGCGACGCCGCCGATGTGTCGGGCCAGTTCCTGCGCCCGGGACAACGTGCGGTTGAGGATGCGAATCTGCGCGTCGCTCAGTTTGGCGGCATGTCGGGCAACCAATGTTCCCATCTCGCCCGCGCCCACGATGACCACCCGACGACTGCTGGCGAGCGCGACGTGACCATCCACCCAGTGCATGGCCACGCTGCCGATGGATGTGGCGTTGCGACTGATGGCCGTTTTGGTTCGCGCTTCCTTGCCCAGCGCAATGGCGTCGCGGAAGAGCTCTGCCAGTTGCGGGCCAATGGACTGGGCCGCCAATCCCTGCTCGTAGGCGTCCCGCACCTGGCCCAGAATCTGCGGCTCGCCCAACACCATGGAATCCAGCCCGGCCGCCACCCGCATCAGATGAGCGACCGCTTCTGCATCCTCCAGCCGATAGAGATAGGCCGTGAGCTGATCATCTGAAAAGCCGGTGCGGGCCTTGAGGAAATCCCGCAAAAACGCCTCGGCTGCCGACGCGTCAGCAGCCGCCAGATACCACTCCACCCGATTGCAGGTGGAGAGAACCGCGGCTTCATCGATGGCGGCGTGAGCCGCGAGGCGAAGCATGGCCTCCCGGGCCTCTTCGCCTTCGATGGCGAATGCGCCGCGGGCGGCCAGAGGGGTTGTGCGGTGGTTGAGTCCGACGCAGAGGATTGGCATAGCGAAGTGCAAAGCTGCGTAAACTTTAGTAAACTTTCAGCTTTATGGATGAAACGTTAACACATCATCCGCAGATTCACCAAGAAACATACCACAAAAATCCCCGCAAAAACAGAGAAAAAGGTTAAATCTCCATTAGAAAGGGGTGAAAATCTCTCATCTCACGACAACTGGCAGGCGCACAGTGTCACCCCCGGCATCCAATTGCGCCCGACCGCCATCGGTGCGGCTGTATAGCCCGGTCAACCATTCGAACTCGCCAGGGGCGGGCAGGGTCATCCAATAGCCCTGATACAGAACATCGCCCGGCCACCAGTCTCGACTCAGCAACGCCAGGCCGTCCACTTGCGCCACCTTATCGGCAGTTCCCGCCCGCACAACATGATTGAACGCCGTGAAATCCCGCTCCCGAACCTGGGCGGGCGGATCGAGCACCCGCCACACGAGAGTCGCAAGCACGCGCTCCCCCGCCGACCACGGCTGCGGAAACGCGTATCCCGTCAGCGCCATGCCCACATCGAAAGCCCGCGGCGCAGGGAGCTGCGTGACAGGCAGGCCCGCTTCGGGCGCGGATGGCAGCAGATAGAGCCGCAGCGGCTCCGGGCCGTCCCCGCGCCACACCTCCTTCCCCAGCGCCTCCAGAGTTTCCGTCATCTCGGGCAACGCCGAAAGATAAAGGCTGGGTTGTTCAGCGTGCAGCAACAGGGCCGGATGCTCGCCTGACAGGTTCAGAAAACGGGCGTAAGGCGGGTTGCCAATGAGATCCGCGATGGCCGCAGGCTCGCCATCCTGGCCCGGATCGACGCCGTGAACCAGCACCTTCACTTGTTCCACCGCCAGCTTGTCGGCCCAGAGATTGGCGGCCATCGCAGCCGCCTGCCATTCGCTCAAGGGCCGCCCCAGAGTCTGGCGTCCGGCGCCGGTTTCGATGCGGGCGAGAACGCTGCGCCAGGCCCCGCCCCACAGGATGAGCAAGGCCAGGGCGACAAAGAGAATGAGCAGAGGTTGAAACCTCGCCCCCGCGGAAACCCGTTTGAAACGGGTTTGAGCCGACGCCAGGGGCCACGAAAGCGCCAGGGCGAAGAAGATCGCAGGCAACGGCAAAAGCGCGGTCCAATACTGAAGATACACCGTCAGCGGGCCAAAACTCAGCGCCAGAACCGGGCCGAGGCCCCAGAGCAGCAGCAACAGCGCCCCGGGCCTGCGACGCTCATCCCGCAGCCACAAAACGACGCGCAGGAAGCCCAGGGCTATGAGGAACAGGGTCATCCAACGCCCCCACCACAACGCCTGATCCCACCCGGTTGAGCGCTGCCCCGCGCCCGTCAACTCGAAGATGCGATCAGCGCCAAAAAGCTGCCACGCCAACGCCCAACGCCTCCCCAGCGACTGGGCGGCCGCGCCTCCCGCCAACGCCGCGCCCCCCTTAGCCGCCAGCAAACCCACGCCAGCAGCCAGCCAGGCGCGGCCCAGCGCCCACAGATAAGGCGACATCAACGTCAGGCCCGCCAACAAGCCCCACAACGTCCTCCGACGCAGCCATCTGCGCGGCGAAGCCGCGAAAGCGCCCAGCCAGCTCAAAACCTGCACCAGCGCCAGCACATGCGCCAAAAGTTGAAGCGCAGCCGCCACCGGAAACCAAAACAAGGCCCGCTCGCGACGATTCACCACCACCCGCCAGGCCAGCAGCAGCAACAACACGCTGAAAACAACCTGAATATGCGCCCAGAGCTTACGATCATAAAACGCCAGCCAGGGATTGGCCGCCATGTAAAGCGCGGTCAGCAGGCCCGTCATCTCACCGCCAATGAGCCGCCCCAGCAGATACGTCAACGCCACCGCCAACACGCCCAACATCCCCAGCCACAACACCGCGGCCTGGGGCGAGCCGCCCGTCAGAACCAGAGGAGGCGCCAGGATATACGCGTCCAGCGCCGAGCGCGGCGCACCGATGCTGGTGCCGCCGCTGAGGAGGGGCCAGAAACGCCCCGTTGCAATCCCCTGCGCCATGCCGAAAATATGCGCCTCATCGAACTTGAACGCCACCAACCCCGGCGACATCCACCGCAACCCCGCGGCCAACAGCAACACGCCCACGGTGGCCATGCGGCTCAGAAAAAAGCTGGTTGATCGCCCATGAGCTGAAGCAGTCATCATGGGAAAATCATACCCGAAACGAAATTCAGTCCCAAATCGTAACTGCCAACGTATGCCAGTTGGTTGCCTCTTTCCACTCAAACCTGACAGGTTCTCGTAACCCTGGCGGCGAGATGAGCGCTCTTCAGCCAGCAACGAAGCATGCAAGGCTCTGAATCACCGCCAAAGGAACCTGTCAGGTTAATTCAAGCGAAAACGACCTTGGCAGTTATAAAAAATTTGGGTGCGTCCTATTTCGGTTGAAGAAACAGCAACGCCGCCAGCGCCGGGGGATGAAGTCCCCCGGCTAGAAACAGCGCCCCTGCGGGGCTAGCCGGATTTATCCGGCGCTGTTTTGTAGCCCG
>JALWDV010000603.1 GCA_027036755.1 Anaerolineae bacterium | reverse complement strand
TCGGGAACGCCAAAGACCACGGCCCGGCCCGGATGCACGCCCGGAACCTGGTTGACGATGGCTTCGATGTCCTGGGGGTAGATGTTCTTCCCCGCGTTGATGATCAAATCCTTCTTTCGGCCCACGATGTACACCTCGCCATCGGCCATGTAGCCCATGTCGCCGGTGAGATACCAGCCATCGACGAAAGGCTGAAGGTCAGGGCGTTTGTAATAGCCGCTCAACATGCAATCGCTGCGCACGGCGATCTCGCCCACCCGGCGTTCGGGCAGCGGGCGGCCCTGGTCATCCAGCACCTGGGTCTGGGTGTTGGGGATGGCGGGGCCGCAGGAAACCTGGGTGATGGTCGCCGCATCACCTTGCGCGGGGAAAGCCCGCCGCTCCTCCTCCAGCTTTTGTCGGTCGATGACATCCAGCCGGGGCGGGCGACCGGGCGGGGTCTGGGTGACCGCGAAGGTGTTTTCGGCCATGGCGTAACTCACGGCCAGCATCTCGGCCCGCGCGCCCATCGCGCCGAAGCGCTGCAAGAAAAGCTGATGGCTCTCGTGGCGCACCGGCTCGGAGCAGTTGATGAACATGCGCATGGAATCCAGCCGCAGGCCCGCGAGATCGCGGCTGCGGATGCGGCGGGCCAGATGGTTGTAAGCGAAATTGGGCAGCCAGGTCAGAGTTCCCCGGTATTCGTGGATGGCCCGAAACAGCAGTGCGGGATGTTTCACCCAATCGAAGGGCGACATGAGGATGAGGGGAACGCCCTGCACCAGGGGCTGGATGAAACCGGCGATGAGGCCCATGTCGTGATACAGGGGCAGCCAGCTCACGATGACGTCATCATCGCGCAGCTCGATGGCCCGGGCGTAGCTGGCGAGCTGGTTCAGCACGGCCCCATGGCTGAGGGCCACGCCCTTTTGCAGACCGGTCGTGCCGCTGGAATGCTGCAAAAAGGCCACTTCCTCCGCTTGGGGCTGATGAGGGCGAAAATCATCCCCCTCCGCCGCGGCCAGCCCTGCCAGTTGGCTGGACCCCACCACCGGACAGGTCGCGGTGCGGGCCATCACCGGCGCGAACTCGTCGCTGGTGAAGATGAGGCGCACGCCCGAGCGGGCGATGAGCTCGTTCATGTTCCGCATGTAAACGTCCGGGGCCAGTTTCTCCGTCAGGGTGGGAAACATGGCGGGGATCGCGCCCATGCGCAGCGCCCCCCAGAACGCGTAAATGCTCTCCAGATTTTGGGTGTGTGCGATGATCGTCAGGTCGCGCGGGCCCACGCCCAATCGCGCCAGTCCCGCGGCGTAAGCCCTGGTTCGGGCCTGAAAATCGGCGCGGGTGACCGTTATCGGCTCGGCGTCGGTGGCGACGAAGATGATGACCGGCGCGTCGCGGTCATCGGGCCGCAGGGCCGCCGCATCCAGCAAGGTGGCGTAATTGGCGCGGGTTTCCAGGGTGAGCATGGTCGCAGCTTTACAGATTCAACACGAGGCGCAGAGTGCACGGAGAAGGAAAAACGCGGGGTTGGAGAGATTTTTTCTCCGCGAACCCCACTATTTTCTCCGTGTCCTCCGTGTCTCCGTGGTGAAATGGCATTTTTGTAGTGGACTCATAGTCGCAGGTTTCAGCCTCGCAGCACCCGGGCCGTCATTTGATTCAACGTGTCCATCTTGTCCACCGTCAAATCCGGGTCGGGAATGTAAACGCCGAATTCCTGCTCCACGAACACGGCGAAGTCGGCCAGGGCGAAGGAATCCATCAGCCCGCCGGTGATGACGCCCTCGTCATCCTCCAGGGGATAATCGGGGTCGCGAATGAGTTCGTGGGTGATGTAGGTGCGGATTTTCTCCCGCACGACTTTTTCATCGAGTTGCGTCATGGGAATGCTCCAGGGGTGAATTGGGGCAACGATACGGCTTGCGTGTATGACCGTGAATGCTGAAGCCGCCAACGTGAGACATGCCAGGGCCGTGAAACGTCAAGCGTCAAGCGTCAAACGTCAAACGTCATGTCCAGCAATTTCAAATTTGGCCTGGCGAAAAGCCCCCCTCCCGGCCTCCCCCCGCTTCGGCTGGCGCCTTGCAGGGGGAGGAGCCCTCTGTCTTGCAAATTTGCGTAGCAAATGAGCATCTCCCTCCCCCGAACACGAGCGCAGCGAGTATCGGGGGAGGGTCGGGGTGGGGGCAAAAAGGAGGCCGGGACTGGTCGCGGCCTGTATAAGTTACCCGGCAAGGCCCGATTATACCCCTCCGGCTTCTGCAAAGACAAACAAAGCCCCCTCGACGTGCATGGTCGAGAGGGCTAGCGCGTGGGACATTACCCGCCGGATTGCATGAACATTGACAAAATAATCCGGTTATAGGCCCGGGGCGCTTCGCGCCCGCCGCCAACGCCGGGGGATAAAGTCCCCCGGCTAGAAACAGCGCCCCTGCGGGGCTAGCCGGATTTATCCGGCGCTGTTTTGTAGCCCGGCGACTTCATCGCCCGGCGGACGTGGCAAACGCCACTATTGCCGATTTAATTTGTGAACATTCATCGAATCCGGCTGGATGCAGAGAGCTCTCAGGGCGGATTCGCAATCCTCCCGGCATCTCACCCCCTGAAATCCAAGGGAACCGAACGTCTTTGCTCGCCCCTGGCGGCGGGTTATTCCCAATCATGCCCGTTAGAAGTGAGGACGCAGCGCCCGCAACTGCCGGAACAGCTCCTTCTCCTGCCCGGTCAGGTTCTTGGGCAGCTTGGCCGATACCTCCACGTAAAGATCGCCGCGTTGGTCGGGCCTTTTGACATTGGGCATGCCCTTGCCCCGCAGCCGGAAGACCTTGCCGTTGTCGGTCTCGGGCGGGATGTTGAGGATGAGGGGGCGATCCAGGGTGGGCACCTGCACCTCGCCGCCCAGGATCATGGTGTAGAGGTCCACGGGCAGCTTCAGCCGCAGGTTATCGCCTTCCCGCTGGAAACGGGCGTGGGGCAGGACGTTGATCTTCAGGTAGAGATCGCCCGGCTTGCCGCCGTTGCGGCCCGGTTCGCCCTTGCCCGCCACCCGCACCCGGGAGCCGGTCTTGACGCCCTTGGGGATTTTGACCTCGATGCGTTCATCGCCCAATTGCAATGTGCGGGACGAGCCGCGGTAGGCCTCCTCCAGGGTGATGTCCACCGGATGCTCGATGTCGCGGCCGCGGATGGGGCGGGTTCGGCCTGCGGTGCGGGCGCCGCCAAAGCCGAAATCGTTGAAGCCCGCGCCCGTTCCCCGAGCGCCGCGCGCGCCCATGCCGAACAGGGTCTCGAAGAAATCGGAGAACCCGCCCGCGCCGCCGCCGAAGAGCTCCTCGAATTCTTCGGGCGAGACGGTGCGGTAGCCGGGGCCGCCGCCGGGCGCGCCGCCCGCGCCCCGAGCGCCGTACTGCCGCCAGAAATCCTCGGGTCGTCCCCCCGCGCCGGTGAAGTTCTTCCACTGCGCCCCGAATTGATCATACTTCTTGCGCTTTTCGGGGTCCGAAAGCACCTCATAAGCCTCGTTGATTTCCTTGAACTTCTCCTCGGCCTTGGGATCGTTGGGATTGGCGTCGGGGTGGTATTGGCGGGCCAGCTTGCGATAGGCCTTTTTTATCTCTTTCTCGGTGGCGTTTTTCGATACGCCGAGAATCTGGTAGTAGTCTTTGTATTCCATAACACCTCACGGTGAAGATTAATGATTAAAGATTGGCTGTACTGAAAAAACCTTCAACACGGAGGCACAGAGTGCACGGAGGAAGAAAAAGGTGAGATTTGAAGAGGAATTTCTCTGTGAACTACCACTATTTTCTCCGTGTCCTCCGTGTCTCCGTGGTGAAATGACCTTTTTGCAGTGGAGCCAAGATTGATGATTAAAGCGAGGGATGGCTGGATTTGTCGGGGTGGGAGCGTCTTTAATCATTGATCATTGATCTTATGCCGCCACCAGCACGCGCGCGGGACGGATGACCCGGCCATCGATAGTATAGCCCCGCTGCATGACTTTCGCCACATGGCCGCCGGGCGTTTCGGGATCGTCGACGACGCCCACGGCTTCGTGCAGCTCGGGATTGAACTCTTCGCCCGCGGGGTCGATGACCTGCACGCCGTACTTGCTCAGGGTGTCGAGAAAAGCCTTGAGGGTCAGCTCGACGCCCTGGCGCAAGGCGTCATCCCTTGCGCCCTCGCCGCTGTGGGCCAGGGCCGCTTCCAGATGATCGGCCAGGGGCAGGAAATCCTGCAGCATTCGGACGCGCAGATCATCATGGCGCTGGGTGTAGCGCTTTTCGATGCGTTTCTTGGTGTTTTCGAGATCAGCCTGCAGGCGGGCGAATTGCTCCTGCCAGTTGACCTCCTGCTGCTGATCGATTTGGTCTGTGGAGATGGGGTGGGTGTGTTCTTGTTGTTGGTTCATGGCTGGTTGTTCGTCCTCTTGCGAGATTTCCGGCGCGGGCGCTTCCTCCTGTGCGGGTTCTCCGGCCCGGCGCACCTTGATGCGTTTGACGGGCCTGCTGCGCCGGATGACGTAGGGATTGTTGCGAGGATCGAGGGGATTGCGGTAGTAGGGATCAAAAGGAGACATGGGAGATTGATTCAATCGTACGTATTCAGTGAATGGAAAATGTCATTGACAATCATCTTTTATCCGTTGTATAATGTCGTAAGTAGTGAAATTTTCGGTATTTTCTCAAATTCACTTCGTTACAATGAGATAAATCAATGCTAATTGAATTTTCGGTCGGGAATTTCCGATCTTTTTACACGCCGATGACATTGAGTTTGTTGGCTTCAAAATTGAGGGAAAGAGGAGCGCTGGATCACGCTCCCATTATTTCGACCATACATCGATGGCCTTTACTGCGTAGCACCGGTGTTTTAGGACCCAATGCCAGCGGTAAAAGCAATTTGATTAAGGCGCTGGGATATATGCGCTTTTTAGTGTTGGAGTCAGCTACTGGATTCCAGCTTGGGGAATCGACGCGTGTCGAACGCTTTGCGTTGAAAAAGGAGGCCAGAACGCAACCTGCTTTTTTTCAGATTGTGTTTCTAGATGAGGAGGGTGTGCAATATCGTTATGGCTTTGAACTGGACGAAAAGCAAATTCACTCGGAATGGCTTTATCGCACCAGGAAGCGAGAGGCGCGCCTGTTTATTAGGGAAGGGCAAACATTTGAAATTTCAAGCAGGTTTGCAAAAGAGGAGCGCGGATTGGAAAAATTAACGCGCCCCAATGCGCTTTTCCTTTCTGTGCTGGCTCAATTCAATAGTCCATTGGGGGGACGATTGTTGCAATGGTTTCGAAAAAACCTGGGAGTCGTATCGGGCATCGATGACGAGCGCTATCTTCCTTTCACCTTGCAACGTATGAGCGAAGATCGCTCCTTTCATCGAAAAATGGTGACCTTACTAAAACTTGCGGATATTGGCATTCGAGATGTTCGCATTGAATCACTCACAGTGAGGGATACTTCAGTGCCAGAAGACATGCAACGATTTTTTGAATTTCTGGCTCAACGAGATGGAATGGAAGTGGATGAAATCACCCTCCGAAGGGCGAAAATGGCGCATACGGTTTTCTCTAGAACTTCGCCTGTCGGTGAAATTGAATTTGATCTGACGGAAGAGTCTGCCGGCACTCAGAAATTTTTTGCTTTATTGGGGCCGGTCATCGATACATTGGAACGGGGTAGCGTGCTGGCTGTCGACGAGTTTGATGCTCGTTTACATCCAATGTTGACGCGAGAACTGATCAGGCTTTTCAACTCGCCCGAGACGAATCCTCATAACGCACAATTGATTTTCGCCACGCATGATGTTAGCTTGTTGGGGGAGATATTATTGCGCCGAGATCAAATTTGGTTTACCGAAAAGACGCGGTTCGGAGAGACGGAGCTTTATTCTCTGGCGGAAATAAAAGAGAGAAAAGACGCATCATTTTTGAAAAATTATCTTTTAGGGCGGTATGGCGCAGTGCCTTACATCGGAGGTTTGCGCGCTTTCGTGGAACAGGAGTTGCAAGATGCGACGGAGAAAGAAGTCCGGCCAGCGGAAGCTGCATGATAAAGGGCGGAAACTGCGAAGAAGGAAGGTCGCATTTCGGCAACAGCGCCAACGTTTTCTTATCGTTTGCGAGGGCGAGAAAACAGAGCCAAACTATTTTCGCAGCTTTCGGGCGCAAGCGGATGTCAAAGTGATCGGTATTGGCAGAGACACCATCGATGTGGTTGAACATGCTCATAAGTTGCAACAGAAGGCCATTCAAAGCAATGCAGGATATGATCAGGTATGGGCAGTTTTTGATCGCGACGATTTCTCTGCAGACAAGTTCAACAGGGCAATACAGATTGCTCGGAACAACGCGATTGGCGCAGCTTATTCAAACCCATCTTTCGAACTTTGGTTTCTGCTTCATTTCGAGATTTATCGCAGCCCTCTGTCTCGTAAAGACTGCGAAGCCAAACTCTCGAAGCATTTGGGCGGACGATATCGCAAAAATCAAGTGGGAATGCGCGAACAACTGCAAGCGTTTGAGCAACAGGCAATTGAACGAGCAGAAGGCCTTTGTCGCTCATACAAATTTCATAATCCGGCCAGAGACAATCCCTGTACGACGGTTTATCAACTTGTTAAAGAGCTGAGGGAACAAAGTGTATGATGAGGTAGAAAAACGGGCGGAAGTCATGGCGACTCCCGCCCGCGTGTGGGGTCTGGGAAACCGCGGGCCACGCCCCGCAGCAGGGCGGGTCGTGACCTGCGTAGAGTTTTAGACTTCCCGGAAGTCGCCTTCGACGACCTCTTCATCGCCGCCGGCCGGGCCGGGTTCGGGGCCGGCCGCGCCGCCATCGGCGCCCGGAGTCGGGCCTGCGGCCTGCTGGCTGTAGAGCTGCTGGCTCAGCGCATGGCTGGCCTGCTGCAGTTGCTCGGTCAGGCTGCGGATGCGATCAGAGTCATCGCCTTCCATCGCCTGCTTCAGTTCGGAGATCAAGTTCTCGATCTGGCCTTTCTCGGTGACGGGAACCTTGTCGCCCAGCTCCTTCAGCATCTTCTCGGTGGCGTACACCGTGCTATCGGCCGTGTTGCGGGCGTCGATGAGCTTGCGGCGGGCCTCGTCTTCCTGCTCGTGGGCCTTGGCTTCCCGCACCATCTGCTCCACCTCTTCCTCGCTGAGGTTGGTGGTGGCAGTGATTTTGATGCCGGTTTCCTTGCCCGTGGCCTTGTCCTTCGCGGTCACGTGCAGGATGCCATCGGCGTCGATGTCGAAGGTGACCTCAATCTGAGGCACGCCTCGCGGCGCGGGCGGGATGCCATCCAGGCGGAAGGCGCCCAGGAGTTTGTTATCCTTGGCCAGCGGGCGCTCGCCCTGCAACACGTTGATGTCCACCGCTGTCTGGTTGTCCTCAGCCGTGCTGAAGATCTCGGTCTTGCGGGTGGGAATAGTGGTGTTGCGGGGGATGAGCACCGTCATCACGCCGCCCAAGGTCTCGACGCCCAGACTCAGTGGGGTCACATCCAGCAGCAGCACGTCCTTGACCTCACCGGCCAGCACGCCCGCCTGGATCGCGGCGCCAATGGCGACCACCTCGTCCGGGTTCACGGTCTTGTTGGGCTCTTTGCCCGTCAGGCTGCGAACCAGATCCTGGATCATGGGCATGCGGGTGGAGCCGCCCACCAGGATGACCTCGTTCAGGTCGCCCGTCTTGAGACCGGCGTCGCGCAGGGCCTGCTCGAAGGGGCCGCGGCAGCGCTGCACCAGGTCTTCGGTCAGTTGCTCGAACTTGCTGCGGGTGAGCTTGAGCTGCAGGTGCTTGGGGCCCGAGGCGTCGGCCGTGATGAAGGGCAGGTTGATCTCGGTCTCCTTGACGCTGGAGAGCTCGATCTTGGCCTTCTCGGCCGCCTCGCGCAGCCGCTGCAGGGCCTGACGATCCTGCCCCAGGTCGATGCCCTGGTCCTTCTTGAACTCCTGCACCATCCACTGGACGATGCGCTCATCCCAGTCGTCGCCACCCAGATGGGTGTCGCCAGCGGTGGACTTCACCTCGATGACGCCGTCGCCCACTTCCAGGACGGAGACGTCGAAGGTGCCGCCACCCAGGTCGAAGACCAGGATGGTCTCTTCCTTCTTCTTGTCCAGCCCATAGGCCAGAGCGGCCGCGGTGGGCTCGTTGATGATGCGCTTCACTTCCAGGCCCGCGATCTTGCCTGCGTCCTTGGTGGCCTGACGCTGGCTGTCGTTGAAGTAAGCGGGCACGGTGATGACCGCAGCCGTAACCGGCTCGCCCAGGTAGGCTTCCGCATCCTTCTTCAGCTTGGCCAGGATCATGGCGCTAATCTCCTGCGGGGTGAAGGTCTTGCCCACCACAGGAGCCTCGACCCGGGCGTCGCCGTTGGGGCCGGGCACGATCTTATAAGGCACCATCTCCATGGTGCGCTTGGTCTCGGAGTCGTCGTAGCGACGCCCCATGAGACGTTTGATGGAAAAGAAAGTGTTTTCGGGGTTGACGATAGCCTGGCGCTTGGCAGTCGTGCCCACCAGACGCTCGCCATTTTTATTGAAAGCAACCACAGAAGGAGTCGTGCGACCACCCTCTGCATTCGGAATCACCGTCACATCACCGCCTTCCATCACGGCGATAACGCTGTTGGTTGTGCCGAGGTCGATACCTACGATTTTAGCCATTGTTCAGAAATCCTCCTCAGGATATTTTTCGGGTTGATAATTGCTTGCGGGCATGACAAAACGTCCGCCCGATGATTTGCTGCTTTTAGAATACAGCCTGAGTATATGCACGATATTAGGATTGCATTAGCGAAGTATATGAGATGAAGCCCGACGCGTCAGGAGGACGTTCGCGGGCCCTGAGAGCTCTCTGCATCCAGCCGGATTCTATGAACATTGGTAGCTACTAAGATAGGCCTTCTGAGCCAACGTTCAAGACAGCGTTCGTCAGTTTTGCAGCCTTGGCCGCTGGACCTGGCCCCCCCCAGC
>JALWDV010000602.1 GCA_027036755.1 Anaerolineae bacterium | reverse complement strand
GCCCGGTATTTCGGCGTGCACCCCTCCACCATTTCTCGTTACGAACGCGAAACCGCTGGCGAGCGTATGACGCCGCCAGCAGGCTATCTGGCCGAACTTGCGCGATTGTTGATCATTCGTAGAGCCGTGAATGGAGCGGACGCCCGGGCGTTGCGTGATGGTTTGTTGCACGAAATCAATGCAGCCTTTCGCTCCGCTTATCCGGAACAGAGCCTTCTGCCACATTGGCTGGCGTTGGAGGCTTTGGCGGATACATTCATGGGGCGTCAAACAGGTGAGACGCCCGATTCACAATCTGTTGAAACCAGTGCGCATCAAGATTGGGGCGATGCGCCCCTGCAGGAGCTATTCTTCGGTCGCGAAGCGACCCTGGCCCGATTGCGACGCTACCTCATCCATGAGCCGCGACGGCTGATTGGCTTGTGGGGAGCGGGAGGCGTGGGCAAGACAGCCCTGGCCGCCCGAGCCGCCCAGGCGGCCGCGGATCAATTCGAATACGTCATCTGGCGCTCGTTGCGCAACGCGCCAACCCCCACCGAATTGATGCAAGGATGCCTCTTGTTTCTGCAGGGCCAGCAGAACGCGCCGCAAGATATGGACGTCGAAGCGTTGATGACAGCCCTGCTGGCCTTTTTTCGCGAACATCGCGTGCTGCTGGTGTTGGATAATCTGGAAACGATTTTGCAGACAGGCGCGCCCGCAGGACACTGCCAGGAGGGCTATGAAGCCTATTGCGAGCTGATCCGGCGTCTAGGAGAAAGCCCCCATCAAAGCAGCGTCATCCTCACCAGTCGCGAACGTCCGGGCATGTTTGCCCGCTGGCGAGCCTCCTCCTCCGTGGCGTCCATCCAGCTCGAAGGACTGAGCCTGGACGCCAGCAAACGCTATCTGGCCGAGTTGAACGTCGGGCGGATCGATGACGCCTGGATTGCTCTGATTCGTCGATATGGCGGAAATCCCCTCATGCTGGCCCTGAGCGTCGAGATCGTGCAGCAAGTGTTTGGCGGCGACGTCTCGGCTTTCTTGCGCAGCGAACAATTGACCGTGGGAGACATCTGGGCGCTGCTGGATGAGCAGATCAAGCGGCTTTCTGTTCTGGAATGGGAGATTTTGGCCTGGCTGGCCATCGAGCGGGAGCCCGCGTCGATCTCCGTTTTGATGGACGATATCCTCGATGATTTTTCCAGCGGCGATGTGCTCTCCGCCCTCACCTATCTGCGACGTCGCAACCTGATCCAATCCACGGGCGAAGGATTCTCCTTGCAGAACGTGATCATGGAGTATGTCACCGCCCGACTGCTGCAAATCATGCTCGAAAGCATTCGCAGCGGCGATGTGAGCGGTCTGGATCGTTTTGCCCTGATGAAAGCGTCGGCGCTGGAATACGTGCGCATCCATCAACTGCACATCTTCATCGATCCGCTTTTGAAATCCTTGAAGATAACCTATGGCGGCGCCGCGGTCGTGCATGATCGTTTGCTGGCGCTAAAAGAGACGCTGCAACAGGCGAATCCTCCTCTGCCCGGTTACGCCGGCGGCAATATCGCCAACCTGCTGGCCCGATTGAGCGGCGATCTGGATCACATCGACCTCTCGGGCCTTATCCTGCGACAGGCGCATTTTCGGGGAGTGGGAATGCGCGGCGCTTCGTTGCGGAGGACGCATCTTCTGGACTCCGCCTTCTCGGATGTGTTCAGCACCGTCTATGGCATTGCCTTCAGCCCCGATGGGCGGTATCTGGCCGCGGGCATGGATAGCAATGAAATCAGGCTCTGGCGGATGCCCGAGGGCGTGCAGGAGCAGGTGTTGGCCGGGCATAAAGACACGGTGCGGGTGGTGGCCTTTAGCCCGGATGGACGCTTGTTGGCCAGTTGCAGCGATGATCAAAGCATTCGCCTGTGGGAAGTGGCCACGGGACGATGTCTGGTCACTTTGCGCGGACATACGAATCGAGTGCGCTCTATGGCCTTTACCCCCGACGGGCGCTATCTCTGGAGCACGGGCGACGACGGCAGCGTGCGGCAATGGGATGTCGCTCGCAAAAAGGCGGTGCGCGTGCGCGGCCAACATTTGGCCAGCGTTTGGTCTCTGGCTGTTAGCGCCGATGGCAAGTGGGTGGCCACGGGCGGGCGTGATGAAGTCATCCGCTTGTGGCCAGCCAGCGGTGATGCGCCCCCCCGCAGCATTCCCACGCCCGGGTATACCGTTTGGTCCCTCGCGTTTCATCCCAGCCGCCCTCTCCTGGCCAGCGGACTGGACCCGGAGGGCCTGAGGATATGGGATCTGCGCACACTGCAAGAAATCCAGCGCCTTTCCGGGCCACGCGGCATTGTCTGGTCTCTGGAATTTAGTCCTGATGGCGAATTTCTGGCCTCAGCCCATGACGATCGCACCGTTCGCGTTTGGTCTGTGGCCGACTGGCGGATACACCGTACGATGCTGGGCCACACCTCCTCCCTGCGCACAGTCGCCTTCAGCCCAAACGCCCGCTATCTGGCCAGCGGCGGGCTCGATCGTACGGTTCGGATCTGGGATCGGGCCAGCGGCGACCCCCTGCGCGTTTTCTCCAGCGATTACGGCTCCATCACCTCCCTGGCATTTGATGCGTCGGGACGATACATCGTGACCGGCAGCAAAGACAGGCTGTTGCGCATCTGGGACGCCGACGCGGGCAAGCTCCTGCATCGCCTCGGGGGCCACGCCGACATTATCAATGCAGTGGCGGTTTCTCATAACAAATTCCTCATCGCCAGCGGCGGCGAGGATGGTTTTCTCCTCTTGTGGGATGGTCTGACCGGTCGCTTGCTTCGCAAAATAGCGTTGGGCGCGTCGGTGTTGTCCGTCGCCTTTAGCCATGATG
>JALWDV010000601.1 GCA_027036755.1 Anaerolineae bacterium | reverse complement strand
ATGACATCGGGGGATTGTGGGCGTTCCGCATCCAGCCCGACCATCAGATGCAGCTCGCCCGCCATCTGTTCGCCAACGCCATCGTCTCCCATGTCGAGGCCCAGGGCGATCAGGTTTATGTGACGGGATGGGGACAGGGCCAGGGGTTTCTGGCCATTCTGGAAACATCAGGCGACGCCGTTCGGATCATGGGACACGCTCAAATCTATCCCGATGTGTCGGCATTGGCTGCGACGGGCGACACGGTTTTCATCACCAAAGGCTACACGCTTTACGCCTACGATGTGGCTGATCCCGCGCACGTTCGCCTTCTGGATGGCTACAGAATGCCGACGATGGATGAGTTTTCCGGTATGCAGGTGGGCGACGGCGTGGCTTACATCCTCGCCCAGCAGGTTTCGGGCATGGAATCCGTGCTTATCATGGTTGACGTCAGCAATCCGGCCGCGCTAAACGAGCTTGCCATCGATGATGTCGATTTTACGGCATGGGCGCTCTCCTTGCAGCAAAACACCCTTTACCTGGCTGGCAGCGACATCCATTCGATGGACGTCAGCGATCCGGCCAATCCGCAAGTGCTGGGGGCTTACAAGGCGACGGCGACAGCGCTTTTGGCTTCGCCAACCCTACTCTTCAGCAGCAACTGGTTCGACGACATTCTGATCTCGGATATCCGCGATCCCGCAGCGCCGCGGCTGGCGGGCGTCATTCCCAAAATGGGGCGAATCGGGAAGGCGGTTCCCCAGGGAAACCGGCTCTATGTCTCGGCGGGAGATCATTTCCGCATCTTCGATATGTCCGATCCGGCGCATCCGAGATTGCTGGGGGAGGATCGGGCCGGTGACGGGGCCGCTGTCGAGGACTTTGTGGTGGCCGAGGGCGTCGCATATCAGGCCTTTCGGCGATTTGACAGCGAAACGATGAAAACGAGTTACGCTCTGCGGGTGCTGGATATCGCCGATCCCTCCGCTCCCAGGGAGATCGCCCGCTATCCCCTGCCCCTCGCTCCCCATCTCGTTGATTACGCCAATCAACGGATTTATCTGGCTGTGGATTCGCACCTTCTGGTGTTCGATGTTTCCGAACCAGCGCACCCCAGGCTGATTTCCTTTTTCATGTCACTGGAAACAATAAACGATCTCCACGTGGTGGATGACGTGATGTACACAACGAGCGGGTTCGGTGACTTGATCGTTTGGGATGTCAGCGATGATTACCTGCCTCATCCTGTATCCAACTTGCCTATGCCTGCCAACATCGCATGGGAGCTGGATAACTACCGAGATCGGGTTATCGTGGCTGGCGATTACGGAGGCCTGGTTTTTGTCACCGTTTCTCAACCGGAATCGCCGAAAATAGAAGCAACATTGAATTGCGACGCCACCGCCCAAAATGTTGCGGTGGCGGGCGATACGCTTTTTGCGGTTTGTCATGATGGGAGGCGTCAGCTCTCGTTGCACGCCTATAACCTCAGCGATCCCGAGCATCCCCAGGCCCGAGCGACCACATTCCTCAAACGACATCAATACCCATCCTACTACAACATCCCCCTGGATGTCCTTTCAGCAGAGGACGATCTCCTCTTTCTCAATGCGGGCGATGGGGGCTTGCAGATTTTTCGCTATCAGCCGCCCGCCCGGGCTTGGCATCTGTGGCTGCCGGCGGTGCATCTTCCCGCCGCTTCCCCCTTTCTCTCGCCCACGCCCAGGCCCACGCCGCCAGCCCAAGCAGCGCGCCCGTAACGTCCACGCCCAAGTCGAACCACTCGTCGCCGCCCCAGGCCCGGGCCTTGTACCAAAGCTGGATGCGCTCCTGGGCGAAAGCCGCCAGCAGCACTACGGCAAAGGCCAGCGCCACCCGCGACCAACGCACGCGCTTCTCCGGGGCCAGCAGCGTCAGCAGCAGAAAGCAGAGCACGGCGAACAGCAGCGCGTGGCTGCCCCAGTGCATCCAGGCCGGGCTAAAGACAAAATCGAAGAGCTGATTGTAGCCGGGGATGAAGCGGGCCAGCCAGGCCATGGGCGCTAAAATGCCCAACAGCCAGAACAGCAACAGCCAGGAGCGTCTCATGCCCTCATTATCGCTCAGAACCCGTTTTGGCGTAAAATAGTAGATGTTCCGAAAATAGAACGCTTGCTGATTGCTGAAGGTTGGCAAAACCAGCGTCGGGCGAGTCTGCAACGTTCGTGATGCGTGATGCGTAATGCGTGAGGTCGTCACGCATCACGAATCACGCATTACGTCTCTCCTACGTCATTTCGAGGGAGCGCAGCGACCGAGAAATCTCCATGCTAACGAGGAGATTCCTCCTCCCTTCGGTCGTCGGAATGACGTAACGAGGGATTTTCGTTCGTTATGTGGTGAGCAATTGCTCATGGCGACTGTTCCGTAAATAGAACGCAGATGACGCAGAAAAAGCTGATCTACGCAGATGAAACCAGATAAAATCAAAACAATCTGCGAAAATCTGCGGGCATCAGAAGTTTCTGCGTTCTATCCTCACAATCTCTTTATCCCTGCGAGGCAATGATGACCGACTGTATTTTCTGCAAAATCGTCAATGGCGAAATTCCCGCCGAAGTCGTTTACAACGGAACCAACGTCACCGCGTTTCGGGACATCAACCCCGTGGCTCCGGTGCACATCCTCATCGTGCCCAACCGCCATATCGATCATATTCGCGATCCCCGGGCCTTCGAAGACGATGTGCTGAAGGAGATGATCCAGGTCGCCAACCAGGTGGCGGAAATGGAAGGCGTGGCGGAATCGGGCTACCGGCTGCTGGTCAACTATGGCCCGGACGCCAACCTGGTGGCGCCGCATCTGCACCTGCACCTCATCGGCGGCAGACCCCTCGGGCCTATGGTCGCCCGCCAGCCGTGAACCGGGCCTTGCCGACGCCGAAGGTGGTTTGCTCAACCGTCCTCTTTTGCCACGAAGACACGAAGTCATTCAAAGAAGATTTGGGTGCGCCCCATTTCGGTTGGAAGCGTTTGCCACGTCCGCCCGGCGATGAAGTCGCCGGGCTACAAAACAGCGCCGGATAAATCCGGCTAGCCCCACAGGGGCGCTGTTTCTAGCCGGGAGACTTCATCCCCCGGCGCTGGCCGCGGGCGCGAAGCGCCCCGTTAATGAATGGATTATTTTAACTTTCCAACTCATTTGGGACGCACCCAAAAGATTTTATCCGTGTTTCCTCCTGTCCGTGTCGAGTGAACAGGGTGGCGTTGGCAGTAGTCGCAAAGACGCCTGGGGGAACTGCTAACGTATGCCAGTTGGTTGTCTTTTTCCACTCAAACCTGACAGCTTCTCGTAACCTTGGCGGTAAGATGTGCGCTTCTCAGCCAGCAATGAAGCATGCAAGGCTCTGAATCGTTGCCAAAGGAACCTGTCAGGTTAGTTCAAGCGAAAACGACCTCAGCAGTTACAAAGAGGGAAGTAATTTTGGGGCGCTCTCTAGGCGTCCGCCTCCTTCCACTTGCCCCGTCGCGAAATCTGCACCCGGGTGATCTTGGGGCCGTCCAGCTCCAGCACCTTCAACTGAAAATCGCCCACATCGATCTTTTCGCCCGCCTGGGGGATGCGACGCAATTTGTAGAGGATCAATCCCGCCAGGGTCTCATAGGCGTCATCTTCGGGCAAATCGATATCCAACAACTCGTTCACCTCATCCACCCGCAGCAACGCGTCCATCTCCACCGTGTGCGCGTCGATGCGGCGGACATGGGCCTGTTGCGCCCATTCGTCATTCATCGCCCCCACGATCTCCTCCACCAGCTCCTCCCGGGTGACCAGGCCCGCGGTGCCGCCAAACTCGTCGATGACGATGGCCAGGCCGATGCCCTTTTCCCGCATCTCCTCGAAGAGATCGCTGATCAGCCGGGATTCGGGCGCCATCAGAGGCTCTCGCAAGATGGGCAGCGATTCAACCGGCTGCGTCACCCCATCGGAATGATCCACCAGCCACGCCACCAGATCCTTCATGGCGATGACGCCGACGATGTGATCCAGATCGTCCTCATAAATGGGAAAACGGGAATGCCGGTGATCCCGAAAAATCTGCAATAGCTCCGAAACAGTCTGGCGTCGCTCCACGCCGATGATGTTGGTGCGGGGCACCATCACCTCTCGCACCACGCGCTCGCCAAAATCGAAGACGCGGGTGAGCATCTCCCGGGCCTCCTCCTCGATGATGCCCTCCTGCTCGCTTTGCTCCACCACCATCTTCAGCTCATCCAGCGAGGCGATGCTCCCGTGTTCGCCCGTCGCGCCGCGAATGCCGAACATCAGCAGCACAATATCGGTGCTCTTATCCACGATCCACACGAAGGGCGCGGTGACGCGGGCGAAAATCCACATGGGATAAGCCACCATTTGCACGGTTTTATCGGGATTGCGCAGCGTCATAATCTTGGGAGCCTGCTCGCCGAAAACCATGTGGAAATAGGAAAGCACCAGCAACACCAGGATGCCCGCGATGCCCGCGGCCGCGGCTTGTCCCAGGAATCGCCCCAGAATGGGCGTGAGATAGGGCTCCATCAGGTGCATCAGCGGCTCCTCGGCCACAACGCCCAGGAGGATGCTGGCCGCGGTGATGCCCAACTGGGCCGCGGCGATGGCCCGATCCGGGTCCTCCAGCATCTTCAGCACGATGGCCGCGGGCCGACTGCCCTCCCGCGCCGCGTGCTGCAATCGCATCTTGTTGGAAGCGACCAGAGCGAACTCCACCGCGACGAAAAAGCCATTCGCCGCCACGATGAGCAGGCCCGCGATGAGGGGTATCCAGATGTTGATGTGTTGTGCTGCTTCAGCTTCGTTCATGTCGATTTGTCGATTTACGCGCCGGGAATGAATTGGTTGAAATGATTGGCCATCAGGGCGATGAGCCCGACCAGACTATTATACACAGCATGACTCCAGATGGCCGTGTTGACGCCCCACCGATTGCGCGTCCAGCCCAGCAACGCGCCCAAAAGGAAGATGACCAGGATGGCCGGGCTGAGATACTGGATGTGACTGACCGCGAAGAGCAAACTCGTGATCCACAGGCCCGCCACAGGCTGCAACGCGCCTCGATAAAGCAACTCCTCGCCCACGCCCGTGGCCAGCCCCATGAGCAAAACGCCCCACACGCCCGGCAACTGGCTGAGGATTTTATCGTTGAAATCCGCAGACGCGCTCATATCCTCGCCGAAGGCGAGCGCAAGCAGGCCGCCCACCGCACCGGTGATGAAAAGCATGAGCAGCGCCATGCCCGCGCCGACAAGAAATTCGTTCAACGTCGGGCGTTTGAGCCCCAGGCGCTGCGCGGCTTCGCGCCAGTTGCGACGCACACCCCATCCCACGCCCAGCAATGCAGCCAGAGCGAACGCGGCGTTCTGGCCCAAAATCAACACCAGGGGCTCCTCCAGCTCCAGTGCCGACAGATCTTCTATCATGGCCACCGCAAAATTGCTGCCGATGAACGCGATCAACAGCGCCCAGGCGGTCAGATGCACGGGGCGCGTCCAGGGAACGCCCCGGATGTCGCCATCTCGCCCGCGGCGCCTCAGCATCATGGCCCTCAGCGTCGGGGCCAGGATGAGCAGCCCGGAGATGGCGACCATCCAGCCGAATCCGACGCCATTCACCTCTCCCACCGCTTCGTTCAGCAGCGCAGGGTCAAGCAGGTTGATGACGCCGCCGAGCAGAAGGACGCTCCCCAGGGTGAGGAGTATGAGATAGAGAATCCACCGCGCCCAGCGCCTGCTTTCGGCTATTTGCGCCAGCAAGATCACGCCCAGGGCCAGGGCGAAGGTGATGAGGGTTTCGATCATGAATTGAAAGCTCCCAACGATTTGCGCACGTTCTCCGGCACATCGCCGCCGCTGGCCCGCTGCAGAAAATCGAGCACGCGCTGGGTCGAGACCCCGCGTCTGGCCGCCCGCTGCAAGCCCCGCCGGGTGATGCGATAGCGATATTCGGGCTCGCTGGCCTGCCAGAATGCAAACAACGCCACCCGCAGCCTGTCCCACAGCCCGATGTGCGGGGCCAGAACGATGGTGTAATCGGGCTCGACGCGCAGGATGGGCGCGGAAACCTCCTCCGGCGTCACATCTCCCTGCAAGAAGCCCGCGCCCTGCCCGGTCAGACTCCAGGTTTCGCCCGCGGAATCCAGCGCCAGCGCGCCCAGCCAAAAGAGGGGGCCTTGCCAGAGGTAGCGGATGAGCCTGCCTTCCACCGCGGGCCAATGCTCGAACCCGCGCAAGAAATCTCCCGCCGCGTTTTGGATGTACCAGGTGTCGTAAACGCCATCGGGCCGCTGAAAATCGGGCAGATGCTCGTACATCATGGCCACGAAGTCATCCAGCGCGAACCACTGGCCCGCGGGCGTCCGGGCCAGTTGAGCCAGCAACGCCTCTCGGGCCAGAACCGGATCGTTGCGCCATGCGCCCTCCTGACAGCGCAGCCCCGGCGCCAGACAGAGATCATTCCAGTCATCGGCCCGCCGCCACGCGGCGAAGAGACTGGCCATCTGCTGCGCCCGGGATTGCTCAAGCCAGGGCCGCAGCGCCTTGCCGAATTGCTGTCGCCGTTGACGCACGGTGAGCAAGCCCAGCTTTTTGGTTGCGAAAAAGATGAGATGCAACGGCCCGCCCGCCTCCAAAGGCTGCTTGCGGATGCCGCTCAGGCGCAGACGCGGGGTCAGTCGTTTTAGATCATCCATGCGCCAGCGCTGGCCCTGACGCAGCCACACCCGATGATTTTGCACATAGGCCAGCAAAGTTCCCAGATCATCCAGCAGCATTTGTCCCAGCTCGCGGGCCTCGGCGGGCGCGGGCTGGGCGGCAGGCAGCGGCGGCTTCGCCTCGCCAGCGGTTTCCTCCAGGGGCAGCAGCGCGGCCAGGTCATCGGGGATGGCGATGATATCCAGCACGCCCTCGGGCGTTTCTCTGAATCCCCGCCCGATCCAGCCCAGATACCACAGGATTTCGGCTGGGCCCGTGGGCGTCTTCCAGGGCTGTTCGGTTTGCAGCCGGCCCGGCCCGATGCGCCGCAGTTCGCCGAATCGGCGCTGAAACGCGGGCGCGGGCATACCCGGCTGAGTGCGGGCCAGTTGAGCCAGGGCTTGCCGGGCCTCGACCGGCAGATCCGCCCAGACTTCCATCACCTGCCGGGGCTGCAACATTTGCTCGCTCAGCGTCGTTGGCAGATCGCCCTCCGCCGCATCAGCCAGTTCGAGCCCCTGATTGCGGGCGATGATGGGGAGTTCGATCAAATCCCGTTGAGCCAGACTCTGACGCAATGTGTACATGATCTGCTATGAAAATAGAACACGGATGAACACAGAAAAACACGGATAATTCAAAAAATCTGTGACCGAAGGCCGTGTCAATCCGTGTCCTCATCTTTCATCGGCATCGGTGCGCCGCCGCGCGTGGCGCCTGCTTTGAAATAGAATAGTCGCTGGTTGCTGAAGCTTGGCAAAGCCCACGTGGGCGAGCTTGCAACGGGCGTGATTCGTAATGCGTAATGCGTGAGGTCGTCACGTATCACGAATCACGCATTACGGCTCCTACGTCATTTCGAGGGAGCGCAGCGACCGAATGGTGCGTCGCACTTACCGCAGGCTCAAGTGCGTCGCACCTGGGGAGATTCCTCCTCCCTGCGGTCGTCGGAATGACGTAACAAGGGGGATTCATGGGTAAATAGAACGCAGATGACGCAGAAAAAGCTGATCTACGCAGATGAAAACAGATAAAATCAAAAGGGGGTGTCCAAGGGGCGTCCAAAATGAGTTGGAAAGTTAAAATGATCCATTCATTGGCGGGGCGCTTCGCGCCCGCCGCCAGCGTCGGGGGATAAAGTCCCCCGGCTAGAAACAGCGCCCCTTCGGGGCTAGCCGGATTTATCCGGCGCTGTTTTGTAGCCCGGCGACTTCATCGCCGGGCGGACGTGGCAAACGCTTCCAACCGAAATTGGACACACCCAAATCAAAACAATCTGCGAAAATCTGCGTGCATCAGATGTGTCTGCGTTCCATCTTTCATCGGCATCGGCGGGCGGCCGCCCGGGATATTATAACCCAAGTCGCGAAGTTTGGATATTCTCCTTTTGCTTTACTGAAAAAAGCTTTATCTCACGCAAAGTCGCAAAGACGCCAAGAGAAAAGCCTTCTCCCCCGCATTGTTGAGGGCTACCCGTCATCCCTCGCCCGTCATCCGCTCCAGCTCTTCCTGCAACGCGGCGGCTGCGCTCATCGCTCCCGCGCTCGACTGCGGGAATCAGATCAACGCCAAAATCAGATAGGGCTCTTCCAGATAACGCTTGATCTCGCGCTGGAAGCGGGCCGCGGGTGCGCCATCCACGAGACGATGGTCAAAGACCAGGCTCAGGGTCATCATCTCCCGCGCCACGATCTCGCCATCCTTGACCACGGGCTTGGGCGCGATGCGCCCGACGCCCAGGATCGCGGCCTCGGGCATGTTGATGACCGGGGTGAACGCGTCCACATCGAACGCGCCCAGGCTGGTGATGGTGAAGGCGCCGCCGGTGAGATGGTCGGGGGAGATGCGGCCCGAGCGAGCCTGTTTGACCAGCTCGCGGAACTCCGCGCCGAATTCCCGCAGGCTCTTCTTGTCCGCATCCTTGATGTTGGGCACCATCAGGCCGCGTTCGGTGTCCACGGCCATGCCCAGATTGACGCGGGCCATGATTTCGATGGCGTCCGGGGTGAGGCGGGCGTTCATGTAGGGGAACTGGCGCAGCAGGCGGGCGACGATGAAGCCCAGCAGGTCGTTGTAGCCGGGCGCGAAGCCCCATTCCTCGGCCACCTGGGCCTTGAGCCGCTGCCGCATGGCCACGAATTCGGTCACGTCCGCTTCCATCACCAGGGTGACCCGGGCCGTGGTGTGCACGCTCTCGCCCATGCGCTGGGCGATGATCTTGCGGATGCCGGTCAGGGGCTTGCGCTCCAGCACGTCGCCCGCGGGCAGGGGCGCGGGCGCGG
>JALWDV010000600.1 GCA_027036755.1 Anaerolineae bacterium | reverse complement strand
GGTCAAAAGGAGGCAGCGAGGGGGAAATCGCTTCCTTGTTTCTTGTGGATTCTAAATTTGGAATTGCTGAGTCAAATGTGATGTCAATGGCGAGAATGCGCCCAGCAGCACCACATTCGCGGCTTTGACGTTGCCCAATTCCTCGGCGATGGTCACGCCCGGAATCCAGTGCACGTGCGGGGTGACGCGGGCCAGTTGGGCCTGGATGGCGTCGTCGTCCGGGTAGTGGGCGTCGCCCGAGGACACCGTCACCGGCGGAATGGCGTGAGGATCAACGATGAGCTGGCCGCCCGGGCGCAGGTAATGCAGCGCCCGCCGCCCCGCATACGCCGCACCGATAGCCACATCCAGCGCCACCTTCTCTTTGGGCGCTCACTCCGCATACACGTGCGGAAAGCGGGCGAACGTCTCCAATATCTCGGTGCTGGGAGCGCCCGGATAGCCCGCGGCCACACTGACGCCGGCCTCCAACGCGTCGTGGGCAACCGCTTCGTTGCCCGAAAGCAATCGTTTCATGGTTCCTTCTCCATCGAGGGAATGATTTTCGATTATGCTTCGATCATAGTGCAGCCCGGCGCTCTCGTCAAAATCGACGCGAGATGGGCGGGCGTGGTTGCGGGCGCGCTTGGGATGTCGGGGCGTCGCGGTTATACTTCTCCACATGACCACTTTCGACCTGACCTTTCATCTCAGCCCGCCCGCCGTTCATGCCGATCGCTGCCTCAACGCCCGCCATCGCCAGGCGGGATGCTCTCTGTGCGTGGAGCATTGCCAGGTCGACGCACTCAGCCTGATGGCCGGGGCCCAGCCCCTGCCCTTGCTGGATGACGAGCGCTGCGTGGGATGCGGCGTCTGCATTCGCGTTTGTCCCACCGACGCCTTCTCCCAGGACGGACACCCCGAGACCCGGCTGGTCAATCTGCGGGACGAGCTGCCGCCCGCGGAGGGCATGGCGCTGGTCTGCCCGCAGCATCCTGCGCCCGACCGCAGCGCCGCGCCGGTGGGTTACGCCATCCGACATCAGCGCTGCCTGGCGGCGTTCTCACCCGAGCATCTTCTCGATCTGAGCCAAGACGGCGCGCGGGAGGTGTGGCTGGCCGATGACGCCTGCGCTGCCTGTCCCATTGGAGCGCTGCACGAAGACATCGCGGCTATTGCGGTGGCAGCCAACCAATTGCTGGCCGCGTTCGGGCGTCCTCCCGCCATTCATCTCGCCACCGAGCGGGCTGACGCCCCCGAGCATGAGGTTGGGGTGCTGGATGGCGCTGCGCCCGCAATCAGTCGCCGGGGGTTCTTCCGCAGCCTGGGCAAACTCACCCGGCAGCGGGCGTCCGAAGTGGCGGAGCGGGCTCCCCGGCCCCTTTTCTCCCCCGGAGCGCCCGTGGATCAGCGCCTGCCTTATCAGACGCCGCCTTCTTTGCTACGGTTGAACGAGCATCTGGCTGAGCTGACGCAGGCGGCGACGCCCGACCCCGGTTTTGCGCTGGACGCCGGGGCGCTGCCCTGGGCCGCGGCGCGGGTGGATGTCGCGACCTGCTCGGGGTGTCAGCTCTGCGCCCGATTTTGTCCCACCGGCGCGCTCAACTATCTTTGGGGCGAGGTGGATGACGACGTGGTCTTCAATCTCACCTTTCATCCCGCGTTGTGCCTGAATTGCAACATCTGCGTTGCGGTCTGCCCGGAGGACGCGGTGACGGTGGAGCCGGTTGTTGCGCTGGGCGATTTGCTGAAGCCGGAGCGCGATCTGCTCATGGCCAGGTATCTCGAACCCTGCGAGCGTTGTGGAACCCTCACCAGCCGTCGCCCGGGCGATGAGCAGACCCTGTGCTATGTGTGCCGAGCGCCCACCATGTATCGCCAGCGCACCCAGCGGGCCTATCTCGCGGATCTGGCTCGCCAGCTTCTTGAAGACCCCGATCCCGACGACGCTCCCCCCACGCCGGGCACTGAACACTGACTTCGTACACGTCCAGAACTTAGTTTCCTTTCTCGCCCGGGCCGTCAGAGCTTCGCCCCCTCACTGAAAACTGACTTACTGAACACTGAAAACTGACTTACTGAACACTGAACACTGACTTACTGAACACTGAACACTGCCTCATGCCTTCCCTCTTCAAACGATTTTTCGCCCGATTGCCCATGGCCCGCTCATCCCGGGCCTATGAATTCGCCTTGGAGCGCATCGCCCTGCCCGAAAACGCCCGGGTGCTGGAGATCGGCGCGGGACAGGGCTATGGCGCGGCCTTCCTCAGCCGCAGCCTGCCGGACGCCCAGGTCTTCAGCGTGGACGTCACCACGGAATGTCTCAAGCCGGAGCGGCTGGAGCCCGGCCCGCATCCCCCCATCTTCATTCAGGCCTCGGCCACCGATCTGCCCCTGGCTGGCGGCTGCATGGATGCGGTCTTCGTCGTGATGACCTTTCATTGTCTGCCGCAGCCGCAGCAGGTGGTGCAAGAGGCGGCCCGGGTGTTGAAATCGGGCGGTCTCTTCATCCTGGCCGATGTGGACGGGCGGCACTGGATGAAACGGCCCTTCGAGATCGTCGAGCATCTCTTCATCAGCCCCCTCACCCATGCTTACACCGCTGAGGAGCTGGCCGAGTTGATCGACCGGGCGGGCCTGACCGATTTTCGCGTGGCGCGTCGCCCGGGCAAAGAACGCGGGTTTATGATGTGGACGTTTGCTCGAAGATAATGATTTGGGTGCGTCCTTTTTCGGTTGAAGCGTTTGCCACGTCCGCCGGGCGATGAAGTCGCCGGGCTACAAAACAGCGCCGGATAAATCCGGCTAGCCCCGCAGGGGCGCTGTTTCTAGCCGGGGGACTTCATCCCCCGGCGCTGGCCGCGGGCGCGAAGCGCCCCGTTAATGA
>JALWDV010000599.1 GCA_027036755.1 Anaerolineae bacterium | reverse complement strand
GGCAAAAAGGAGGCCGGGAGGGGGGAAGCGCCTCCTTTCCGCTTGCGGATTCTAAATTTGAAATTGCTGAATGACGTAATGTGACATTGTCAAGGTAGTCAAAGGATGGCGGGCGTTCACGAGGAGCTGGATTGCTCCACATCCACCGGCGGGAGATCCACGGCGATGGGTTCGGGCGTCCCCTTGCGAAAAACGATGTTCGCCGCTTTCAGCGCCTTGCGCTCGGTGACTGCTGGATCGATATCCGCGTCCACGATGATGAGATCGCCCGTGCCGAATTCGCCTTGCAGCAGACGCTTGCTCAATGGGCTTTCGATCGCCCGCTGCAAGACCCGACGCAGGGGGCGCGCGCCGTATTCGGGATCGTAGCCTTTGGCTCCCAGCACGCGGCGGGCCACATCGGTGAGCTGGATGCTCAGGCCCTGCTCCTCCAGCCGCCCGGCGATGTCTTTCATCTGCAAATCCACAATCTGCAGGATCTGATCGTCGGTGAGAACGTGGAAGGGGATGATCTCATCCACCCGGTTGAGAAATTCGGGCCGGAAGGTCTGCTTCAGGTCTTTCTGGATATCGCTGAGCAGACGGGCTTCATCCATGCCCGCGTCCGCCTGGAAGCCAATGCGGCGGGTTTCGGTGACGCGTCGCGAACCCACATTGGTGGTCATAATGATGACGGTGTTGCGGAAATCAACGGTGCGCCCGTGGCCGTCGGTGAGGCGGCCATCCTCCAGAATTTGCAGCAGGGTGTTCCACACCTCGGGGTGGGCCTTTTCCAGCTCGTCGAAGAGGATGACCTGATAGGGGCGGCGGCGCACGGCCTCGGTGAGCTGGCCGCCCTCGTCGTAGCCCACATAACCCGGGGGCGAGCCCATCAGACGGCTGGCGGTGTGGGATTCTTTGTATTCGCTCATATCGATGCGCAGCAACGCATCGGGATTATCGAAGAGAAATTCGGCCAGGGCCCGGGCCAGTTCGGTCTTGCCCACGCCGGTGGGGCCCAAAAAGATGAAGGAGCCAATGGGACGGCGGGGATCCTTGAGGCCCGCGCGGGATCGACGAATCGCGTCCGAGACCGCGACGATGGCTTCGTCCTGCCCGATGATGTGCTCGTGCAGATACGACTCCATGCGCAGCAGCTTCTCGCTCTCCGATTCCAGCATCTGGCTGACGGGGATGCCGGTCCAGGCGTGAACGATCTGGGCGATGGCTTCTTCATCCACCACGTTGTTCAGGCCCGATTGCGCCTGCCAGCTCTGATGACGCATGTTGTATTCCTGCTCGCGGCGGATGAGCTCGGTCTTGAGCTCGGCCCCCAGGGCGTAATCCCGCTCGGCCCAGGCTTTTTCCTCCCGCTCGCGCAGGTCCGCCATCTCACGCTTCATCTTCTTGAGCTCGGGCGGCTCGGAATGCAGGGCGACGCGCTTGCGCGCGCCGGCTTCGTCGATGAGATCGATGGCTTTATCGGGCAGGCGGCGGTCGCTGACATAGCGATGGGAAAGACGCACGGCCGCGCGTAGCGCGTCATCGGTGTAGGTGACCTGGTGATGCGCCTCGTAGCGATGCTTCAGGCCCATGAGGATATCCACCGCTTCTTCCGCGGTGGGCTCGTTCACCCAGATGGGGGCGAAGCGTCGCTCCAGTGCGGCGTCCCGCTCGATGTATTGCCGAAATTCGTCGGGCGTGGTGGCTCCGATGACTCGCAACTCGCCCCGGGCCAGAGCGGGTTTCATCATATTGCTGGCGTCCATGGCTCCTGTGGCCGCGCCCGCGCCCACCACGGTGTGCAGCTCGTCGATGAAGAGGATGATCCGGCCATCGGCCTCTCGCACCTCATCCATCACCGCTTTCAGACGCTCCTCGAACTCACCGCGGAAGCGGGTGCCCGCGATGAGTGCGCCCAGGTCCAGGGCCATGATGCGCACGCCTTGCAGCAAGTCGGGGGCGTCATCCTGGACGATGCGCTGGGCCAGGCCCTCGACGATGGCGGTTTTGCCCACGCCCGCCTCGCCGATGAGCACGGGATTGTTCTTGGTGCGGCGGCTGAGCACCTGAATCACCCGCAAAATCTCCATCTCCCGGCCGATGACCGGGTCCAGTTTGTCTTGCTCGGCCAGCAGGGTGAGGTCGCGGGCGTATTTGCTCAGCGCCTTGAAGCGGGTTTCCGAGCGGGGATCCTGCACTTTTTTGCCCTGACGCAGTTCTTCGATGGCGCGTTTGACCGCGTCCAGGGTGATGTTGTATTTCTTCAGCAGATTGGCGCTGGGCGTGTTGCGTTCTCGCAGGATGGCGAGGAAGAGGTGTTCGGTGGAGATGTATTCGTCGCTCAGTCGGGCCGATTCTTCGACAGCCACCTGGTTGAGGCGGTGCAGGCGGGGCGTGATGTATATCTGGCCCGGAGCGGCCGTGCTCATGGCGGGCCCGCCCGCGCGAGGAGCCTGCTCCAGAATATGCTCCAGATCGTCGCGCATGGCGTCGATGGGCGCGCCCAATTCGTCCAGAATGTGGCGAACCATGCCATCGGGTTGTTCGAGCAGGGCCAGGAAGAGGTGTTCGGTGTCGGCCTGGCTGTGCTGGTAGCGGTGAAGTATCTCATAAGCGCGCATCAAGGCGTCTTGTGCGCGCTCTGTGTATCGGTCGAATTGCATCATGGCGGGCGTTTCTCGATCAAAAATCAGTAAAGAATGGCAACTACCAAGGTCTCATCACCACTTTTTTGCCACGAAGACACGAAGAAGATGAAGGCGCGAAGTATCTTTCTTTATTTTTCCCTTCGCGCCTTCGTGGCTTTAGGTTACTACCATTATACGCTATTCAGCCTTGTGCGTTGCAACGCGCTGTCATGGGGTGGGCGTGGGGCTGGGCGTATTGATGACGGTGGGGATG
>JALWDV010000598.1 GCA_027036755.1 Anaerolineae bacterium | reverse complement strand
CTCCCGCCCCCTCTTCGTCACTCCCATTGGCATCGCTATGAGCCACGAGGCCTGATTTCATGTCCGATCGATTTCAACTGCGAACCTATTGCTATCTCGACCGGATGCAGCCCCAGTATGCGGCCTTCATCGGCGCCATCACCCTGGGGGATCTGCCTGTGGAGGGGATGGCCGCGCTCTACATCGAACTGGCGCCCGGCAACTGGGTCTTCCGCATGATCGATGTGGCGGTGAAGAGCACCAATGTGAAACCGGGCGCCCAGATCATCGAACGGGAGTTCGGGATGTTCGAGGTGCATTCCTTTTCCCAGTCCGATGTGCTGCGTGCGGGCGAGATCGTGCTGGATCGGCTGGGATTGCGGGTGGAGCAGCGAGTGAAGCCCAAGATCGCGTCGGAGCAGATCATCACCAACGTGGATCCTTACCAGGCGCAGTTGCTCAACCGCACCATCCGCGGCATGATGCTGGTGCCGGGCCAGACCCTGCTGGTGATGGAGATGGCCCCCGCGGCCTATGTGAACCTGGCGGCCAACGAGGCGGAGAAGGCGGCCGCTATCAATTTGATGCACGTCAGCGGCGTGGGCCGGTTTGGGCGTATGTGGATGGCCGGAACCGAGGCCGACATCGTCTCCGCCCGCGATGCAGCGGTCGCCGCCATCGCCGCCATCGACGGCGTGGAGGAATAGCTTTATTAGCACGTCATGTCGAGCGCAGCGAGACATCCCCTCGCCCCCCTACGTCATGTCGAACGCAGTGAGACATCCCCTTGCCTACCCTACGTCATGTCGAGCGTAGCGAGACATCCCCATGCAGACGAGGGGCGGTTCTTTATCCAAGGAGATTTCTCCTCCCTTCGGTCGTCGAAATGACGTAATGAAAAGAAGGGTCGTCGAAATGACGTAATGAAAAGAAGGGTCGTCGAAATGACGTAAAAATGATGTAGTAGAATGAATGAATTCGATGAAAAACACTATTACGTCTACATCATCACGAACAGGCATCACACGGTTTTTTATACCGGTATCACCAATGATCTTTTACGCAGAATACATGAACATCGAACCAAAGTTGTAAAGGGTTTTACCCAACGTTACAACATCTACAAACTGCTTTATTTCGAGATATTCGATAGCCCAATTAACGCCATTCAGCGAGAAAAGCAAATCAAAAAGTATCGCCGAGAGAAGAAAAGGGCGTTGATCGATAGCATGAATCCTGAGTGGCGGGATTTGTACGACGAAATAACAGATTCATTTTGACTCATATCTGTCATGTCTAACGGATGAAGTAATCCCCTCGCCCCCCCTACGTCATGTCGAGCGTAGCGAGACATCCCCTTGCCTGCCCTACGTCATGTCGAACGAGGTGAGACATCCCCTCGCCTACCCTACGTCATGTCGAGCTCAGCGAGACATCCCCTTGCAGACGAGGGGCGGTTCTTTATCCAAGGAGATTTCTCCTCCCTTCGGTCGTCGAAATGACGTAATGAAAAGAAGGGTCGTCGAAATGACGTAATGAAAAGAAGGGTCGTCGAAATGACGTAATGGACGTAGTGAGAGAAATACCGTCAAAATGACGTGATGAAAGAACTGTTGTCGAAATGACGTAATGAGAGATTCACCCACAGTGATGATGTAACAACAGGAAGATTTCGCACCATGAAATTCATAACCGAACGAGATATCGAACAGGCGGCCAGCCAGGGCGTGACCGAGATCGCGCTGGACGCCAACACGCGGGTGACGGACCTGGCCCGGGACGCAGCCCAGCGCCTGGGCGTGCGTTTCGTGAAGCCGGGCGAGGCGTCGCAAACCCCGCCTGCTTCCGCTCCCGCCCGGCCCGCTTATTCCCAACTGCATCAGCAGGTGCGGGCGGCCATCGTCTCCCAGCTTGGCATGGAGCCCGATGGCCTGGACGCCATCATCGACCGCGTGCTGAAGAGCGTGGAGGGTCAGGGCTGATGGTGCTGGGGCGGGTCATCGGCACGGCTGTGTCCACGCGTAAATATCCGGGCCTGGAAGGGGCCAAGCTGCTGGTGGTGCAGCAGCTCAGCAAGGAGCTGACGCCGCGCGGGCGGCCCGCTGTGGCCGTGGATGTGGCCCAGGCGGGCGTGGGCGATCTGGTGCTGTTGGCCCGCAAGCGCGAAGCCGCGGTCGCGTTCTACGTCCCCGATATGCCCCTGGACCTGGCCGTGGTCGGCATCGTCGACACCGTCGATCTCACCAACCTCGATCTCGAATTCGAGTTACGCGAAGGCTACAATCAGTTTTAGTCGCCCAATCACACACATCCCGAAGCCCTGTGTTGCAATTCGACCGAAGTGTACGCCATTGTTTCGTCAGACAAACCGCCCTCCCAGGAAAAATCAAATGGGTGCGTCCCAAATGAGTTGGAAAGTTAAAATAATCCATTCATTAACGGGGCGCTTCGCGCCCGCGGCCAGCGCCGGGGGATGAAGTCCCCCGGCTAGAAACAGCGCCCCTGCGGGGCTAGCCGGATTTATCCGGCGCTGTTTTGTAGCCCGGCGACTTCATCGCCGGGCGGACTCCTTGCCCATATTTTGACAACAGGAAGTCGATATAGTCCATAACTTCCGGTAATAAATGGCGTGGCATATTTTTCACTTTTTTGTTGATTTCTTTGACATCGATCATTTCGACCTCCTGAAAACAGTCGTCTCAACTTATTTCTGCCATAGGCCGCAAAGTCTGTCAACGGAGTCCAGCAATTTCAAATTTGACCTGTCGAAAAGCCCCCCTCCCGGCCTCCCCCCGCTTCGGCTGACGCCTTGCAGGGGGAGGAGCCCGCTGGATTGCAAATCTGTCGGGCAGATGGTCATCTCCCTCCCCCGAACACGAGCGCAGCGAGTATCGGGGGAGGGGCGGGGTGGGGGCAAAAG
>JALWDV010000597.1 GCA_027036755.1 Anaerolineae bacterium | reverse complement strand
CCTCTCGCGGGGCATGGGTGGCCCTGCCCGGTCAGGGCGTGGTGGAAACCGCGGCCGATTTGCCGCCCACGTTCCAGGCCCGCTTCCGTTATGATGGCGTGCTGCGGGTGCAGGGGCTGGCCGTCAACGGCAGCCAATTGCTGGTGACGGAAAGCCTGCCCCACGGGGATCCTTTGCTGTGGGGGCGGCGCTTTCCCAGCCGCATCCACGTGCTGGACATCTCGCGTCCGGGGCAGGTTGTGAGCCAGGGCGAGGCCGCCACGCCGGGCGAAGCCCTGGACCTGACCGTGAGCCGGGGGTTTATCTTCCTGGCCGCCGGCGACGCGGGCCTGCTGGTCTACGCGCCAGAATGAGGCCGGAGGGCCAGAGGTCAGAGCCGCAGAAGCCAGAAGGCCAGAAGGCCAGAAGGCCAGAAAGCCAGAGGGACAGAAGGTCAGAGGTCAGAGCCACGGAAGTCAGAAGGTCAGATGCCCAGCGCCCCCACCCTGAACACTGAAAACTGAACACTGACCACTCCCCCACCTCCCCCCGAACACTCCCCGTTGCTCACTGTCCACTGATGACTGATAACTGATTACTTCCAACAAAGGAGCTTCCCATGAACCGCGCGCATCTCCGTTTCCTCCCTTCCCTGCTTTTGGCCGCGCTGCTGGCCCTCCTCCTGGCCGGGCTGGCCGCGGCGGGCGGGCCGGGCGTCGGGCCCGCGGCCGCGCCTCCCATTCCCGAGACGAACATCACCTTCGACAGCGACGTCCTCTCCGTGGCCGTCCAGGGCGATTATGCGTACGTGGGTATCGAAAACATAGAAAACGGACTCGTCATTCTGGATATCACGAACCCGCTGCGGCCAGTCACCCTGGGGCATGTCAGAACACTTGGCATTGAGTTCATTGATTTTCTAGATGAGCAGACGTTGGTTGTTTCTGACAATACGAGCATTGGCGTATTGGACGTCACCAATCCTCATGACCCGGTTTGGATTTCGCCCATGACGGATTACGACGCCCCGCCCTCCACCATCAGGGCCATGAAATACTTCGACGGCTATCTGTATGTGGTGGGGGATTGTGGTTTCAGCATCTTCGACCTCCGTGCTCCCTCCTCGCCCCAGGTGGTGTACACCACGGACAATCCCTGTGATTGGGTCCTCTATGATGTCGATGTGGCTCTCAACTCCCATGATGGGCATACGTATGCGTATATGGCTGGTGACACATACACAGGAGCGAAATACTCTCTGGCGTTTATTGATGTCACTGACCCCGTGACTCCCGCCATCGTCTATTCCAATACAGACATACTGACTGCTATGACCTCTTTAGCGGTTCGGGAAAATCGTTTGTACTTGGGCTCGTTATCCTATGACTTTGCAGTCAGAAATATAACCACGCCTGCACATCCAGTATTGATGAGCGTCATCTCCTTACCAGACGTGGCCAATGCTATGGCTCTGGGAGTGGACAAAGTTTATACAGCGGGTTATGACACGCTGCTTACAGTGGACATTCAGGATCAAAACCGCCCCCAACTTGTCTTGGAACATGGTGACGTTCATCCTAAATTTTCGATTGCTTTTTCCGCAGAGAAGAATTGCATCTTTTTGCCAGAAGGTGCATACGGTCTGCGCATCCTTTGCGAGGCCCAGGCCCAGCCTCATCCGCCCTCCCTCGTCTGGCTGCCTCTCTTTAGTCGGAGAGCAAACTAACCCCCTGACGCGAATGAGACCAGGCTATCGCTCCAATCGAATATGATGGAGGTTTCGACATGCCCAGGCACCGAACATCGCCGTTGATGGCGCTTGTCTTGCTGCTCGTTGCGGTGATCCTGACGATCACCACCACATTTGGAGCTTCGCCCGAACCAGAAAAGGAACGGGCATCCCTTCCCAATATCCAGGACGTCACCCCTTCGGCCACCCCCTTTGCGCGGTTGGATCAATTCCTGGATGAGATTCCCTTTCCGCGGGTGTATGTGTTTTATCATGGTCCATGCAACGGCTGTCTTATTACCAGCGACAACCGCCAATGCATTGTTGGTGGTGATAGAGACGCGTTCTTGAATGCAGGGCGTTATGCTAACGTGGTTGAACTGCGGGCGCAATACGGCCTGGAAAAGCTCGACGATCCCACGGCCGGGAACAACGCTACCCGCATCGACGCCGACGGCGATGGGTGTGACGCCGATGATCCCAGGCTGGTGGATTGGCTTGAGGATGAAGCTGAGGCCATCAATAGAGAAAGGGAAGTCGCCATTCCTCATTTTCAACTTGCCTTCATTCAAACCTGGAATTTCAGCGATCAATATGTGACGGCATTCAACCAGATGCAGGCCGAGGAAATCGACCAATGCGATAAAGCATATGCCATTCCGCCCGCTACGCCGGCCATCCCGCCAAAGGATTATCGGGGTGCAACGGCCACGACGGTTCCCTGGGCATTACACGTCGCAGAACAGGAAGCAAATCCCGGGAGTGTGGCTCACTGGGATAGTTTTCCCCTAGCCAATGTTTATGTGGGCCCCACTCCAACGGACGTACCGGTTCAGATGCAATGCGCCGCTTCGCTCAATCCCTCGACGCCGGAGCCGGAGCGCACATACGCCCAATGGTATGGCGCCTGGCTTGATGCGCGCATCGGAAATGTCTCATCGTGGGATGGCGTGCGCATCGATTCCCAATCCAACCTCCACAGTTGGCTGGATCTGCCCGTTGATTACGATCTGGACGAAATCGGCGACCAAAAGACCGATGGTCGAAACCACCTGGGTCAACTTCCAGACCTCCCAATACTGGAACGCCACGGGCGTGAAGGGCGTGGACGACCGGGATCCTCACGTTTATGTCTTGCCGGTGAATTATCAGGATGTGGGCAACTGGCTCAGTTTCGACGTCACCAAAATTGTTCAAGACACGCAAGGCGATGACTTCGACTTCTTCCTTTATGGCTCTTTCGCCGGCGTGAACAAGGATATTCACTTCTCCTCCAATGACTACTGGAAGGCGAGCGAGCATCCCAAGCTCACTATCTGGTACAAGATGCCCTAGTACGCGAAGACCCAAATGATTGTATGGCTTGCTATGATAATGCGCCGCGCCGGATCGCACATCCGGCGCATTTTTCTGCCCAACCCGCCGGATTGCATATCCGACTGGACGCAGGCGCAAGCAGTCAACTATCCAATGACTTGCGCCTCCTTGTAACCAGGACGCGTCCCTCTGCAATGATAGTTCTTCGGTTTTCTAATATTGGCGGAAGTCTGTTTGAGAAGTGGCGAAATCGCTGTTGTGTGATATACTTTTATCGTGCAAGCGGAATGCCAACCGGTTGCACGCAAACGTCCCCCCTATCCTCTCCCCCAAATTGTCATTGTCAAGGATAGTCTATCATGGCGCGAATTGTTGCTGTTACAAATCAGAAGGGTGGCGTGGGCAAGACCACGACCGTGTTCAATGTCGGGGCTATCGCCGCGGATATGGGGCGCAAAACGTTGCTCGTGGACCTGGATCCGCAAGCGGCGTTGACTGCGTCATTAGGGCTGGACCCTCATCGATTGGAAAAGTCGATCTATCACCTGCTATTGGCCCGAGAACTCGATCCCGAAAGGGTGCTGGTCAAGGATGTGCGCCCGAATCTCGATGTTCTACCGGCAAGTAAGGCGTTGGTTCGCTCTGATGTGGAGCTGGCCCAGCAGATCGGGCGTGAATATCTTCTCCAGGAGTCGCTGTTTCCCATTCGGCACGAGTACGATCTGATCCTGGTCGACAACGCCCCGAATCTCGGCGTGCTCACCATCAATGCGCTGACCGCATCCACAGACGTGCTCATCCCCCTGGTGTGCGAATATCTGGCCCTGCGCGGCATGGGCATGTTGGTGGATATGATTCGCCAGGTGCGCAGCGAGACCAATCCATCCCTGAAAATCCTAGGCGTGCTCATCAGCATGTACGATCCCAGGTCGTTGCACAGCCGGGAGGTTTACGCCGAGGCGAAGCGCATCTTCGGCGACTACGTGTTCGAGCCGCCTATCCCCAAAAACGCCCGCTTTGCCGAGGCCGCCGCGGCCCAACGCCCGCTCATCGAATATGATCCGGACAACCCTGCCGTTCCTATCTATCGCAGCATTGTCGAACGGATATTGGCTGAAAACAAGGACGAAGAGCCTGTGGCTGAAAGCGCATGACAAAAACGCCCGGAGAATTCCCTCCCCGGGCGTTTTTCTTTGGGTGCGTCAATTTCGATTGGAAGCGTTTGCCACGTCCGCCCGGCGATGAAGTCGCCGGGCTACAAAACAGCGCCGGATAAATCCGGCTAGCCCCGCAGGGGCGCTGTTTCTAGCCGGGGAACTTTATCCCCCGGCGTTGGCCGCGGGCGCGAAGCGCCCCGTTAATGAATGGATTATTTTTTAACTTTCCAACTCATTTTGGATACACCCTTTTTCGTAACTACTAAGGTCGTCACCGGTCTGCCACCCGAAAACCACTAAGAACACTAAGACACAAAGGCACAAAGGGAAATTTATACATTTTTTCTTCGTGTTCTTAGTGCCTTTGTGCCCTTTGTGGTTAGTTAACCGGGGTGCGTTAGCAGTTACCCTTTTTCTTTTAGCTGGCGGGGATAATGAGTTTCAGCCGGGGATTGGGGGTGATGCCGGGGATGCGTCCGCGTTTGGCCACGGGCCGGCCATTGATTTCCTTGATGTCAGCGGTGAAATCGATGGGCGGCGCTCCTGAGATGGCGCTGCCGATGCCAAAGCCATCCACCGGCGCGTTGGCTTCCTTGAAGATGCGGATGCGTTCAGGGTCGATGCCGCCGCTGACGAAGATTTTGACGTGCTGAAATCCCTCCAGATCGAGCCGGGCCCGGACTTCCTTCACCAGCGCGGGCGTGACCCGGCCTCGCTCCGAGGGCGTATCCAGCCGCACGCCCCACAGCCTGTCGCCCAACGCCCGCGCCACCCGCAGACTCTCTTCCGCCTCGTCCTTGAAGGTGTCCACCAGCGCGATGCGCTTGATCTCGGGGTCGATGTGGCGATCGAATGCCTCGACCGCACGCACGGTGTCGCCCAGGCTGAGGATGAGCGCATGGGGGATGGTGCCCGATGGCTGGACGCCCGTCAGACGCGCACCCGCGGGCGTGGCGCAGCCCGAACATCCCCCCACCATGGCCGCATACTCCATACGGGCGGAGACGTCGGGATGCACGTGTCGGGCGCCGAAGCTGAGCACGGGGATGGGGGCCGCCGCGTCGACGCAGGCCCGGGCAGCGGTGGCCCAGCCCGTCTCATGGGCCAGAATGCCCAGGTAGGCGGTTTCGTAGATGGCGAAGGACTGGTACGGGCCGGTGACGCGCAACACCACCTCCCGGGGCTCGATCTCCGACCCCTCGGGCAAGGCCCAGACCTCCGCGTCGGGGGGCAGCGCCCGGGCCAGGAGGTTGAGCGCCTCGTTCATGCCCGCCAGCACGGCCTGTTTGCGGGTGAACACCTCCATACTCACCCGCGGATTGACGCCCTCGGCTTCCAGAATGCGCCGGGTGCGGAGAAAGTAAACATCGGCATTATCACCCGTGAGCGTGGCCTCGCTGGGGGCGAATCGTTCATCGGTGAATGGCGCGTCAGGCATAGACATAGTTCGGTTCCTTTTCTTGAGAGCGGAGCCAGGTTCCATAGTCGGGAACCACGTTCACGCCCAGGATTTTCTCCATGTGCTTCAGCGCGAAGGCGTGGGCCTCGGGATCGAAACTGGTGACCGCATTGGCGGGGATGACGACCGGGTAATCCCGGTTGCGCAGATCAGCGGTGGTGTACATGACGCAAATATCGGTGGCGACGCCCGTGACGATGATCCGGTCGGGCGCAAGGCGTTCGAGAATGGCTTCCAGGTTCGTGTCGTAGAAGGCGCTGTATCGTCGTTTGTCGATGATGATAGCGTCCTTGGCGAAATCAGCCAACGCCGGATCGATCTCCGTTTCCCACGTGTCTTTCACGCAGTGGGGCGGCCACATCTCGAATTCCTTGTCGTCAGGATCGTGGACGTCGCGGGTGAAGATGAATTGCGTTCCTTTGCGTCCTTCTTCTTCCAGGATTTTGCGGATAGGGGCGATGATCTCCCGCACGGTTTCGCCCGCGTAGAGCGCACCGTCGGGGTCAGTGAAGCCTCTTTCCATATCGATGACCATGACAACGGTTGACATGATAAACCTCCCTTGGCTGAGATGGTTTTTCGCCGCCATTTCGGGGGGACAATGGCGGGAGTGGTTTCGAGTGCATAGCGAAGCGTGTCGTGTAAAACTTACACTAAGTTTTGTGTTTATTATACACAATGCGAGTGCGCTTGTAAAGTCTTGCAAGGCGTTCCGTCACCTTTTGCCAACTTGCCCGCGCTGTGCAAAAATAACGAACTTCCCCTTGTTCTCACCGTCATTTCTTTCACGCTTATCCCAGGAACCCCATGAACGCCAGCCAGCAAAACATCCAGGACTTCGCCCAGACTCTGCGCAAATACAGCGCTGCCGAGATCAAAACCGATCTCGCCTCTCGAATCCTTTACAGCACCGATGCGTCCATCTACAAGATGACGCCCCTGGCCGTGGTCATCCCCAAACACTACGATGACGTTCTCGCCACCATGGAGGCCTGCATCGAGTACGGTTTGCCCATACTTCCTCGGGGGGGCGGCTCCAGCCTGGCCGGGCAGACGGTGGGAGAAGCGGTGGTCATCGATTTCACAAAATATCTGGATCAAATCATTCGCGTGGATGGCCCGCAGCGTCGGGTGTTGGTGCAGCCGGGCCGCACCCTGGATATGCTCAACAAGGAGCTACGGCGCTATGGGCTCATGGTGGGGCCTGATCCGGCCAGCAGCAATCGGGCTGTGGTGGGGGGCATCATCGGCAACAATAGCACCGGCTCCCACAGCATCGTCTATGGACGGTTGGTGGATCACGTGCATTCGCTGCGCGTGGTTATGGCCGATGGTCGGGATGTGCGCTTTGGCCCGGTCACATGGGATCGCATCGAGCAACTGGCCCGGGGCGAGGGCATCGAGGCCCGGCTCTACCGCGATCTCATTCCCCTCCTGCGCGATAACGCTGCGCTCATCGATGAGAAATTCCCCAAATACTGGCGTCGCGCCGGCGGCTATAATCTGGATTATCTGCGCAAACAACTGGATGCCGACGCTTTCAATTTTGCGCCCGTGTTGGTGGGCAGCGAGGGCACTTTGGGCGTGTTCCTGGAGGCGGAGATCAATCTCGTGCCCATCCCCCGCCACAAGGCCCTGGCCGTCCTGCATTTCGACGCCCGAGAAGACGCATTTCGGGCTGTGCCCGGCCTGCTGGAACTGAAACCCTCCGCAGTGGAGCTCATCGACGACTATCTGCTGCGACTCACCCGATCCGCACCCTATTGGGACCGACGCCTCACTTTCATCGAGGGCGATCCCATGGTGGTGTACATCGTCGAATTCTCCGCCGACGACCGTAAACAGATCGATGATCGCCTGCAGGCGTTGCATCGACACTTGCAGCGCACCGGCTACAAGAATCCCGTGGTCACCATCACCGATCCCGCAGAGCAGACCAATGTGTGGAATGTGCGCAAGGCGGGCCTGGGCCTGCTTCTTTCCATGAAGGGCGACGCCAAACCCCTGCCCGGCATCGAGGATGTGGCGGTGCCGCCGGAAAATCTGGCCGACTACATGGCGGAGTTGCGGGCCGAAATGATCGAAAGGGGCGTGACCGCGGCCATGTACGCCCACGCCTCGGCCGGCTGCATCCACGTGCGTCCCATCCTCAGCCAGAAGAAGATGGAGGATATCGAGACCCTCATCCATCTCACCACCGTGGCCGGACGGCTGGCCAAGAAATACAACGGCGTGCCCAGCAGCGAGCACGGCGACGGTCTGGCCCGCAGCTATCTCAACCCCGAATTTTTCGGACCCGAGATCTACGATCTCCTCGTCCGCGTCAAGCGCACATTCGATCCCGACAATCTGCTAAACCCTCACAAGGTGGTGGATCCCCTGCCGCCCGACCAGAACCTGCGCTACGGTCCCGATTATCGCACCTTCGAAATCACCCCCGTGTGGGACTGGTCGGAGGATGGGAGCTACGCGCAGGCGGTGGAGTTGTGCAACGGCGCGGGCGTCTGCCGCAAGCTGGACGTGGGAACCATGTGTCCCTCCTTCCAGGCTACTCGGGATGAGCAATTCAGCACCCGCGGCCGGGCCAATCTGCTGCGTTCGGCCCTTTCGGGCGAGCTGCCCGGCGGCCTCGATAATCCCGATCTGCACGAGGCTCTGGATCTGTGCCTGGGTTGCAAGGCCTGCAAGAGCGAATGTCCCTCCAGCGTGGATATGACCAAGCTCAAGACCGAGGCCCTGGCCCAACACTACCAGGAGCATCGCCCGCCCCTCCACAAACTGGTGTTCGGACACATCCACGAGATTTCTCGATGGGGCAGCGCCTTCGCTCCCTTCTCCAACTGGATGTTGGCGTTTGCGCCTACTCGCTGGCTCATGCAGAAAACCCTGCACATTCATCCCGACCGCAGATTCCCAGCTTTCCATCGCAACACCTTCACCCGGCGCTATCGGGCGCACCGTCGGGCCCATCCGCCCAAACCATCCGCCAAACGGGCCGTGATTTTCGTGGACACCTTCACCGAATACAACGATCCCGAGGTGGGCATGGCTGCGGTGCGGGTGTTGGAAGCCGCGGGGGTGCAAGTGGATGTCACCTCGCCCATGACCTCGGGGCGACCGGCGCTTTCTCAGGGGCTCGCGCCCTATGCGCAAAAAGCGGGCCGCAAGGTGGTGGATGCGCTGCTCCCCTACGTTCGCGAAGATATTCCCGTCATCGGCCTGGAACCCAGCAGTTTGCTCACCATCCGCGACGACTATCCTGATCTGATTCCGGGGGATGACGCCCGTCGCGTGGCCGAAAGCGTGCTCTTGTTCGATGAGTATCTCACCCAATTGCTGGAAGAAGACCCCCGCGCCCTGCCCCTGGAGCGGGCCGAGACTCATTTTCTGGTGCACGGGCATTGCCATCAGAAATCTCTGGTGGGCGAAGAGCCTCTGTTCAAAGTGCTGGACGCCATCCCCGGAGCGGGAGCCGAGA
>JALWDV010000596.1 GCA_027036755.1 Anaerolineae bacterium | reverse complement strand
GCGTCCCTGCACCGGTACCGATGAAACTCCCTTGTTACGTCATTTCGACGACCCCAGGGAGGAGGAATCTCCTCGTTAGCATGGGGATTTCTCGGTCGCTGCGCTCCCTCGAAATGACGTAGGAGAGACGTAATGCGTGATACGTGATGCGTGACGACCTCACGCATTACGCATTACGAATCACGCCCGTTGCAGATTCGCCAAACGTGGGATTTGCCAATCTTTCTGCAACCAGCGATCATTCTATCATTCTATTTTCAAAGCAGCCAATCCTGTCGGCAGCACTGATAAGGCTTCCTGTTGCTGTCATTGCGTTTGACGCCCGCAGCCGGAAATGCTACTATCTGTTCAAAGTTCGGCATGATTCAGATCACCCACCTCCGGACTGAACATTGAACACTGGCTACTGACTACTGAAATGACCGACGCCCTCTATCTGCGCTATCGCCCCCAGACCTTCGAAGACGTGGTCGGGCAGAAACATGTGGCCGAAACCCTGCGCAACGCCCTGCGTCAGGATCGCATTGGTCACGCGTATCTGTTCACGGGCCCGCGCGGCACCGGCAAGACCAGCACCGCCCGCATCCTGGCCAAAGCCGTCAATTGTCTGGCCGAGGATGTGAACGAGCGCCCCGACAACGTCTGTCCCATCTGCACCGCCATCAACCAGGGGCGGCTGATGGACCTGATCGAGATCGACGCCGCGTCCAACACCAGCGTGGATGACGTGCGGGCGCTCATCGATAAAGTGGCCTTCGCGCCCAGCGAGGCCCGCTACAAGGTCTATGTCATCGACGAAGTGCACATGCTCTCCACCAGCGCGTTCAACGCCCTGCTGAAGACCCTGGAAGAGCCGCCCGCGCACGTCATCTTCATTCTGGCCACCACCGAGCCCCACAAAATTCCGGCCACCATCCTCTCCCGCTGTCAGCGCTTCGATTTCCATCGCATCAGCACCCAGCAGATCAGCGAGCATCTGGGCGAGATAGCGGCGCGCGAGGGACTCAGCGTCACGCCCGAGGCCCTGGGCATCATCGCCCGCAGCGCCACCGGCTCCATGCGCGACGCCATCAGCCTGCTGGATCAGGTGGCGGCCTACGGACACACCGAGATCGACGATGAGCTGGTGCGGGATGTGCTGGGCATGGTCTCGGGCCTGGCCATCAGCGATTTCGTGGACGCGCTGGCCGCGGGCGATCCGGCCGAAGTGCTGACCAAACTGCATGAACTCATCGACAAGGGCGTGGAGCTGAGCCAATTCGTCAATCAGCTCATCGATCAGTTGCGCACCCTGTTGCTGCTGAACGTGGGCAAAGACCCAAAGCTGGTGGATTTGCCCGACAGCCTGCTGGCCCAGGCCCAGAAACAGGCCGCCCGCTTCACTGCTCCCCAGCTTTTGCACGCCATTCGCGCCCTCACCGAAGCGGGCCAGGCCCTGAAGACGCCCTTCGCCGGCTATCTGCCCGTGGAGCTGGCCTTGCTGGATGCGCTCAACGTGGGCGAGATGACCGCGCCCGCGGCGCAACCGGCCGCCGCGACTTCGGCGTCCTCCGCCCGAACCAGCGCGCCTCCTTCCGCCCCGGCAAAAAAGCCCGCGCCCCAAAAATCGGCCCGGCCCGCGGCCAAACCCGCCGCTCCGGCCGCCAAAAAGACCCCGCCCAGGCGCACGTCGGGCTCGACGCCGCCACCGGCCAAAACCGCCCGCGTCGAGGGCGAACTGGGGGATGTGTGGCGACAGTTGCTGCGCACCATGCGCCGCATCAATCCAAAATTACAGGCGTTGCTGCGTTCCGGGCAGCCTGTGGCCCTGGAAAGGGGCGAATTCTACGTCCGCTTCCGTTATGAGTTTCATCAAAACCAGGTGCGGGCCAGCATCGACGATCTCAACAGGGGATTGTCCGAAGTGCTGGGACGCCCCATGCAGGCCATCGTCCTGGGCGAAGACGAATCGCCTTCTGCGGCCAACGACAGCCCTGCCGCCAGCGACGAGCCCGCAGCCGATCCCCATCCTCCGAAGAAAACCGATGTTTCCGCCTCCTCCCTGGCCGACCATCCCGTGGTGCGTCGGGCCGTGGACAAATGGGGAGGGGAAATCGAAAACAACGGATGATCTCCCAATTTGCCCAATCTTCTAATTTGTAACTGCTAACGTATGCCAGTTGGTTGTCTTTTTTCACTCAAACCTGACAGGTTCTCGTAACCTTGGCGGCAGGATGTGCGGTTTTCGGCAAACAACGAAGCGTGAAAGGCTCTAAATCGCTGCCAAAGGAACCTGTCAGGTTAATTCAAGCGAAAACGACCTTAACAGTTACTCTAATTTTCAAATAGCGATCACATTATGGCCAAGAGAAAAAAAGCACCCAAAGGATATCGGTCTCCAGGTTCTCGCCCCAAAGGCCCGCGTGGCGGCGCTGGCGGTGGCGGCGATATGATGGCGCAAGTGCAGGCCCTGCAGGAGCAGATGGCCCAGGCCCAGGCCGCCCTGGCCGAAGAAACCGTCGAGGCCAGCGTGGGCGGCGGCGTGGTCAAAGTCGTGGCCAACGGCCAGCAAGACATCCTCTCCATCTCCATCCAGCCCGAGGTGGTGGACCCGGACGACGTGGAGATGTTGGAGGACTTGATCCTCAGCGCGGTCAGCGAGGCCCTGGAGCTTTCGCGCAAGCTGGCCGAGGAGCGCATGGGCGGATTGACCTCGGGCCTGGGCCTGCCTCCGGGCCTGTTCTAGAGTAACTACTAACGCAGCCCTGTTCACTCAACACGGATGCGAAGAAACACGGATAAAATCTTTTGGGTGCGTCCTTTTTCGGTTGAAGCGTTTGCCACGTCCGCCCGGCGATGAAGTCGCCGGGCTACAAAACAGCGCCGGATAAATCCGGCTAGCCCCGAAGGGGCGCTGTTTCTAGCCGGGGGACTT
>JALWDV010000595.1:454-2918 GCA_027036755.1 Anaerolineae bacterium | reverse complement strand
TGGGCGTGTATGATGTGGTGGTGGGCATCAACCTGCTGCGCGAGGGGCTGGATCTGCCCGAGGTCAGTCTGGTTGCGATTCTGGACGCGGACAAGGAGGGCTTTTTGCGCTCGGAGACCGCGCTGATTCAGACCATTGGCCGCGCGGCCCGCCATGTGGAGGGCACGGTGATCATGTACGCGGACATCATCACCGACTCCATGCGCCGGGCCATCGACGAGACCAACCGTCGCCGCCGCATTCAGGAGGCCTACAACCGGGCGCACGGCATCGAGCCCCAATCCATCATCAAGGCCGTGCGCGACATCACCCAGCGGGTGGCCGAGGAGCGGGCCGTGACCGCGCTGGCGGAGCCAGGCCCGACCTACTCGGTGGACGATGGCGGCGAACTCATCCCCAGCCTCACCGCGCTGCCCCGCCCCGAGCGCATTCGCCTCATCGATGCCCTGGAGAAGCAGATGCACGAGGCCGCGCAGCAGCTCGAATTCGAGCAAGCAGCGGTCCTCCGGGATCAGATCATGGAGCTGCGTCGCAGCTTGTTCGACGAGGAGGACTTGCCCGCGCTGGAAAGACTGAGGAAGTAGGCGGTTTTCAGTTTTCAGTGATAACTGCCAACGCACTCGACTTTAAGCCCCAAAAGAGCCACGAAGGCCCGAAGTTTTTTCGAAGGAGCGAAGGAAAAATAAAGAAAAACACCTCGCGCCTTCATCTTCTCCAAACCATCCAATTCACTTCACCGTGATGTCATGTTACCCAACATTACCCTTCACCAAACTGAATTGTCCCGAAATTGCGCCCGATTTGGCGTCAAACGCCTGGAGCTTTTCGGTTCGGCGTTGCGCGAGGATTTCTCATCCTCTAGCGATCTCGATTTTCTGGTGGAATTCGAGCCAGAACATCCGATGAGTATGTTTGACCGTTATTTTGGCCTCAAAGAAGCGTTGGAACAGCTTTTCCAACGTCCTGTCGATCTCGTTGAACGCACGGCGATTCAAAACCCTTACTTTCGCCAGGCTGTCGAACAAGAGAAGGTGGTGATTTATGCCTTATGATGTCCGGAAATTGGTGTTTGATTTGGATCGCGCTGTTAATTTGATTATCGAATTTACTTCGGGGCGCTCGTTAGCTGACTATCGAAACGATACCATGCTGCGCTCCGCCGTCGAGCGTCAGTTTGAAATCATTGGTGAAGCGCTCAATCGAATGAAGCGAATTGACCCTGCGATCTTGGCTCGCATCGATGACTTTCAGCGGATCATTGCCTTTCGTAATATCCTGATTCATGGATACGATATTGTTTCGGATGATCTGGTTTGGGACATTATCACTGAGAAAATCCCTTCGCTGCGTGCAGAAATAGAAGCAATTAAAAAGGACCTCAACATGATATAAGCGTCAATTCTGCTCAGTCATACACCACCAAATCATCCAGCGAATAAAGGTCTTCCTCATCCTCCATACCGCGCATGGCCGCGGCGAGGGAAAACTACGACCACGCTCGATTCTCTTCCGCAGCCAGCTTCTTTTCGAGAAAATCAACGAAATCGAGCACTTCCGCCTGTTTGTCTTCGGGCAATGACTGCATTTTCTTGACAACTTTTTCGGCAAGCGTCATTTCAGACCTCCGACTTGATGCCTGGAATTTGCGTTCGTAATGAAGTATAAAAGTCTTCTTCGATGCTGTCAATGCCTCGACCACCCTGCTTTGATTTCCCGTTTCTTCCATGTCCTACCATTCATCTGACACCCCGCCCGAAGTGGAGGCGATGATCATCGAGCGTATGCGCCGGGCCAGCGCCCTGGAGAAGTGGCGCATGGTGGCCGAGCTGAACGCGTCGGTGCGGGCGCTGGCCATGGCCGGATTGCGCCAGCGCCATCCTCACGCCAGCGAAGCGGAGTTGCGCCGCCGTCTGGCGGGCCTGCTGCTGGGCGAAGAGTTGGCCGAGTTGGCCTACGGGCCTTTGCCTGAAGAATTCGCTACCTGATGACTATATCCCCAAACGACAGGAGAATCCCTCATGCAAAGATTCCCTGAAGGAGACTGGAAAATCCTGCGGCGTCTCAAGCCCCTGGCCTTGGAGCGTCTCACCCGGCGCATCCTGGAGGGAGCGCAGGAAATCATCGCCTCGGCCGAGGAAGGCAAGAGCCATGACGCCTATCTGAAGCTGTTTCGCTACATCGATGAGCAAGATAAAATTGTAGCCGATTGCTTCGACGACTGGCGGCGCTCGACGGCTGACATCACATTGCTGTATTGGCGTCGATATGAGTTGATTACGGATGAGGAATTTCAGGCTTTCACGCCCGAAACTCGCGATTCTATCGATTACTGGTTGACGCCGCGAGAGTAGCCCTTCATCCGCCCATCATCCAAAGGGCTGCTGCAAGAGAAACCATGAGAGAGCGAGATCCCTTCAAGCCCCAATGGCGCACGCCCAGGCGCACAGTGCAAGCCGCCCGCAAC
>JALWDV010000595.1:0-444 GCA_027036755.1 Anaerolineae bacterium | reverse complement strand
CATGACCCCCGCGGAAAGGCTGCTTTGGCAATATCTGCGGGATAACCAGTTGGATGGCTGGCATTTTCGCCGTCAGCACCCGGTGGGGCGGTTCATCGTCGATTTCTTCTGCGCCAAGGCCCGGCTGGTTGTCGAAGTAGATGGCCCCATTCATTTGCAGCAGCAGGCGCATGATCGAGAGCGCACCGCGCTGCTGGAAGAAGAGCGAGGCTACCGGGGGATTCGCTTCACCAACGATGAAGTAATGAACGACACAGCGGGCGTGCTGCAACGCATTCGAGAGGCGCTTCAAGCGAGCAAAACCTGACTTTCGTTCGAATGTTTTCGCGTCTGCGGCGGCAGGCCCCCCCCTCAATCCCCCCCGCAAGCGGTGGGGAAGACCTCTCCGCCTGCAAAAGAACTTTGCAAACCAGCGGCTCCCTCTCCCGCTTGCGGGGGAGGGAG
>JALWDV010000594.1 GCA_027036755.1 Anaerolineae bacterium | reverse complement strand
AGTTTATTTTCCAGAGGCTTCCCATGGTACTGCCGATAAATCGGCCGAGCGGGAATATCGGGCTTCTTCTGCTCGGGGTTGGTTTCCAGGATGTATTGCTCGAATTCGGGGCGGAAGTGGCGCAACATGCTTTGCACGCCCCAAACCGAAGCGGCGCCAAAGGGGCAGAAGGATTGCTGCTCGATGTATTTGGAGATGTGCTCGATCTCTTGCAGGTCTTCTAGCGTGCCCTGGCCCGCCTCGATGCGCTCCAGGATGGTCTCGATCCAGGTGCCGCCCTCGCGACAGGGCGTGCATTTGCCGCACGATTCCTCGCGGTAGAAGGCGGAGGTGCGGCGGGCGATAGGCACGATGCTCTCGCCTTCGCAGATGACGATGACGCCGCCCGAGCCCAGCATGGACCCGGCTGCGGCCAGGGATTCGAAATCGATGGGCGTGTCCAGCTTGTCGGGGGTGAGCTGGGGCATGGAAAGGCCGCCGGGCACAATGCTCTTGATGGGGCGATCATCCACCGTGCCCCCCGCCAGGTCGTAGATGAGCTGGCGCAGGGTGATGCCGTAGGGCACTTCGTATACGCCCGGCTTCTTCACCTGGCCGCTGACCGAAAGCAACTGGATGCCCGGACTGCGTTCCGTGCCCCACTGGTGGTACCAATCAGCGCCGTGGCGCATGATGTGCCCCACCTGGGTGATGGTCTCCACATTGTTGACGATGGTGGGCTTGGCGTACAGCCCTTCCACCGCGGGGAAGGGCGGCTTGAGGCGGGGATGGCCGCGATAGCCCTCCAGCGAGCTGAGCAACGCGGTTTCCTCGCCGCAAATGTAAGCGCCCGCGCCCGAATGCACGATGATCTCCAGGTCGAAATCCGTGCCAAAGATGCCTTTGCCCAGATACCCTTTGGCTTTGGCCTCGGCGATGGCGTCCTTCAGGCGTTTGCGGGGATGGGTGTATTCGCCGCGGATGTAAACGAAAGCATGGTGGGCCTGAATCGCCCAACTGGCGCAGATGATGCCCTCGATGAGCGAATGAGGATCGAATTCCAGGATCAGCCGGTCTTTGAAAGTGCCCGGCTCCGATTCATCGCCATTCACCACCAAATAGCGAGGATAGACGTCTTTGGGCAGGAATCCCCACTTGACGCCCGCAGGAAAGCCTGCGCCCCCGCGTCCGCGCAGCCCGGCCGTCTTCACCTGGTTGACCACGTCCTGCGGGTCCATCTGCAGGACTTTTTTGGCTGTCTCGTAGCCGCCATCGGCCAGGTAGCTGTCGAGGGTGTGGCTGTCGGGCTTGTCGATGCGGCTGAGGATGTAGTTGGTCTCGGGGAGCTCGTCGTTGCCCGGGAAATGATCGTGATGGTAGGGAACGTCGTCGGGCCAGCGAGTCATGGGCAGCTCGTCGTTGGCGAGCAGCTCGTTGAGCATGTCGTCCACCTTCTCGGGCGTGACATTCTCGTAGTAACGGCCCCAATCGCTGTGCTCCTTGCGCACGAACACCACCGGCGCAGTGGCGCAGGAGCCCAGACATTCCATCTCGCTCAGAGTGAAGTTGCCATCGGGCGTGGTTTCGCCAAAATCGATGTGCAGTTTTTCCTTCAGCGCCTCGGCCGTCTCCTCGGCCCCCCTCAGCATACAGGAAACATTGGTGCAGATTTCCAGATGATACTTGCCGTGGGGCTTCTTGTAGAGCATGTTGTAGAAACCGGCCACCGCGTACACTTCCATGGGCTCCAGACCGAAGATCTCGGCGATCTCGGCCTGCACGTCGGGCGGCAGCCAGCCATGCTCCCGCTGAGCCACATACAGCGCTGGCAGGATGGCGGAACGAGGGCGCGGATACTGCGCCATCAGGGCTTGGATTTCAGTTCGGGCTTGCGATGAAAGCATGGTCAATAAAGAGATCGAAAACGGCAATGATTTCGCGTGGATGGGGAACGTCAAACGTCATGCGTCAAACGTCAACTTGCTTTCCGCCGACATGACGTTTGACGTTTTACGTTTGACGAAGATGGTGAATGAACGCAAATACCAACAAGCGCCACTCTCGCTTACCGGTCGACGTCTCCGAGCACAATATCAATCGTGCCGATGATGACCACCATGTCGGAGAAGAGGTGATCCCGGGACATCATGGAGATGGCTTGCAGGTTGGCGAAGCTGGGGGTGCGGATGTGCATGCGGTAGGGATGGGCGGAGCCATCGGAGACGATGTAGAAGCCCATCTCGCCCTTGGAGGCTTCGATGCCGCGGTAAACTTCGCCCGCAGGCGGTTTCACGCCCTCGGTGTAGAGCTTGAAGTGATGGATGAGGGCTTCCATGCTTTGATCCAGCAATTCCCGCTTGGGCGGCGCGATTTTGGGATCATCCAGCAGGTAATCGCCCTCGGGCAGCATGGCCGCGGCCTGGCGTAGGATGCGCACCGATTGTTTCATCTCGTTCATGCGCACCAGATAGCGCCCGTAGCTGTCGCCCAGATCGGAGGTGGGGATTTCGAAGTCGTATTTTTCGTAGCCGCAGTAGGGCCGGGCCCGGCGCAGGTCGTATTTGACGCCGCTGCCCCGCAGCATGGGGCCAGTGACGCCCATGGCCAGGGCGTCCTGCTTACTGAGATAACCGATGCCTTCCAGGCGTTTGCGCCACAGGGGGTTCTTGTTCAGCATTTCCTCATATTCCACCAGCCGCTTGTCCATCACATCCAGAAATTCCAGCATGCGGGGGATGAAGGCGGGGGGAAGATCGTCGGATACGCCGCCGATGCGCAGGTAGGAGGTGGTGAGCCGGGCGCCGCAGGCCATTTCGAAGAGCTCCATGATCTCCTCGCGTTCACGAAATGCGTACATGAGCAGCGCGTGGCCCGTGCCGCTGACATCCAGCGCGTGGGTGCCCAGCCACACCAGATGACTGGCGATGCGCTGCAATTCCGCCATGATCACGCGAATCGTCTGCGCCCGGGCCGGAACTTCTATCCCCAGCAGCTTCTCCACTGTCACGCAGTAGGAGAGGTTGTTCTGCATGGCGGAGACGTAGTCCATGCGGTCGGTGTAGTAGACGAAGTCCTTGTAGCGGACGTTTTCGGCCTGTTTTTCGAAGCCGCTGTGCAGATAGCCGATGTCCGGGTCCACGCCCTTGATGCGCTCGCCGTCCAGCTCCACGATCAGGCGCAGAACGCCGTGGGTGGAGGGATGCTGCGGCCCCATGTTGACCACCATGTGCTTCTCATCCATGCCCCGGGGCATGGCCTGGGGCTTCTGCTCCGGCTGCATGATCTGCCGCCCCAGCATTCGGAACTCCTCGTCCTCCCAGGTGACGGAGAAGGGCACGCGTTCGCCGCCCAGGGGCATCTCTTTGCGCAAGGGGTGGCCGGGCCAGTCATCGGGCAGGAGGATGCGCCGCAGATCGGGGTGGCCCTCGTAGCGCACGCCCATCAGATCGTAGGCCTCGCGCTCGTGCCAGTTGGCCGCGGGCCAGACGCCGGTCAGGGTGGGCGCGACCGGCTCGTCTCCGCCCGGAAGCGGCGTTTTGATCTCCAGCAGATCGCCGTCGCGCGCCACCGACCGTACGTGATAAACGCCGACGAAACGGGCGTCGGAGCCATCGTAGCCGGGCAGTTGAGATTGATCGACCACGGTGAGGCTGCTGAGCAGGTCGTAGCGCAGGTCGGGGTCATCGCGCAGAAAACGCCCGACTTCCTGCAGATGCTGGGAGCGAATGGTGACGACAGGCTCGCCCGCGGCTTCGCCGGAATCGATGACGGCGTCGGGAAAGGCCTGGCGGATGGCGGTGATTGGGTCAGTCATAGTCGAGGTAAACGTCTTTGCAACGAAAATCGTTCAGCATATCCACCGCTGAACAATGATTACTGAACACGGAATACTGGCTTCAGGGCAAGGGGGGCAGATCGGAGGTCTCGGCCACGTAGACGCCCTGGCGGGTCTTGTATTCGGGGTAGTGGTCTCGCAGGTGTTCGTTGTCGATCTTTTCCTGCAGCTTGGTCAGGGCGTAGAGCAGCGCCTCGGGCCGGGGCGGGCATCCGGGCACATACACATCCACGGGGATGATTTTATCGACGCCCTGAACGATGGCGTAGTTATTGAAGGGGCCGCCCGCGGTGGCGCAGATGCCCATGGCAATGACCCACTTGGGCTCGGCCATCTCGTCGTACAGCCGCTTGATGACCGGGGCCATCTTGTTGCTGACGCGCCCGGCAACAATCATCAGGTCGGCCTGGCGGGGCGAGGCCCGGAAGAGCTCGCTGCCAAAGCGGGCGATGTCGTGACGCGAGGTGCCCGTGGTGATCATCTCGATGGCGCAGCAGGCCAGACCGAACAGCAGGGGCCAGACTGAGTTCTTGCGGCTCCAGTTGACGACCGATTCGAGGGTGGTGGTGACGACGCCGGTTTCCGGCAGGTGTTTCTCTAGACCCATAAGGGGAAATCTCCGGGAAGGTTTCTTTTTCGATGACGGCTGAGGGAGTGGGTGTCAGGCATTGGTTGTCGGGCGTCGATGGAATCGTCCAGTCTTCCGTTATCCGATAACCAATGTCCACCTCAATCCCATTCGAAGGCTCCTTTCTTCCAGACAAAGAAAAAGCCGACCAGCAGGATCAGCAGGAAGACAGCCATCTCGGCCAGCCCAAACCATTTCAACTGCCCCATCTTCACCGCCCACGGATACAGGAAGAGCACCTCCACATCGAACAGGATGAACATCATCGCCACCATGTAGTATTGCACCGCGAATCGTTGGCGCGGGTTGGTGAAGGGAATCATGCCTGATTCGATGGGCTCATCTTTGGCTTTGTTCGGGCTTTTCGGGCCCAGCGCCCACGTCAACACCAGAATGAAGATGGCAAAAAGGAAGGCGACGACAATGAGGACGAGGATGGGCAGATAGTCAAGAGCCATGAACTGCTATCTCCGATGATTGCTGGGTTTAGATAATGCTGCTTGCTGCTGAATAGGAATCAAAATAACGTTGTGCATTTTATCACGCAACGCGGCGGGATGCAAAAGGTCATGTCCAATCCAGGTTGTTTGAGCCAGAAATTGTAGTCCGCAACCCCATACAAAATCCAGACGTCTTGATTTGCCGAATTGAAGCCTTTTGCCTGCGACGTCAGTTGCTATATCCTCATTCAGTAATTAGCGGCAGCCACAGGTGGGGCGAAGGCGTGGGCGTGGGTTGGAGCGTGCACAGGATCACGGGCGTGGGCGTAGGGGTCCAGCCCGGAGGCTCGGCTTTGGTGAAGCTGCTGGTGCGCCAGGGCGGAGCCGGCGCCCGGTTCCCGGCCCGGTCGTAGATCTCCACCCCGACCATGACCGGACCGTCGGGCGCGTCCGCCATGTCCCACAGGAATTCGTAAGGCGGCTCCGCGTCTACGGCCAGCCGATGCCACTGCCCGTCCCAATTCCCGGTGAATCGCACCATGCCCACCCCTACGTTATCTTGAGCCCAGGCCGAGAGTCGCACCGGAGGCGCCTGGGTGGAGTTGGCGGGCGGGGAGGTGATGTCGCCCTGGGGTGGCGTCGTGTCGGGCGGGCCGCTCTGTTTTGTCAGAGGGCGGGTGTGGGTGGTGAGATTGCCAGCGATGTCGTGCAGTTCGATGCCCAGGGTTAAAGGCCCCTCGGGGACGTCAGCCATGTCCCACACGCAGTCGAATTGTCGCCCTGCGCTGACAGAGAACTGGCAGCCAGGGATGCGTCGCCAGCTTCCGCCCGGAGGAGCCCAGGTGAAGCGCACCATGCCCAGTCCGAAGCCAGCGCCATCATCCCCTTTTGCGGCCAGCAGCAGGGGCGGGGTCACGGTCATGCCTGCTTTGGGGAAGATGTAGTCGCCTACGGGCGGCGTATCATCCACCAGACAGAAGCCGGGATCGGAGCCGGCTTCGAACGCGCCCACGTCGCAGGCGTCGCCCCCGCGGCCCGGGCCGCTGGCCCGCAACGCGCCTCGCTGATCTCGGCTGACGTCGGGCGTGCAGCCGTTGGTTCCGGCCGGGATGTGATCGATGGCGGGGCTGTGAGGATCGAGGCGGCGGGTTCTGGTGGGGCCGCCGTTTTCCAGCAACGTCCCCAGTTGAGCGTTCGTGTTCTGGAGATCGCCCGTAGCCAGAAGCCCGCAGGCATCCCCGCTTTCGATGTTGTAACCCTTCGATTCCAGGATGGCGTGTTCGCCAAAAGCGCAGGCGGCATCGCCCAGCGGCATCGCCAGAATTGTGTTGCTGATGCGGGCGCTGGAATCGAGGTAGAGAAGGCTGCCAGTGACCGCGACGTTGTGGGATAGCGTCACATGGCCCATGTCCAGGTGGGCGCTGGGCCAGCTAGGCCAGCCATAATGCTGGCCCTCTTCCGTCTCGTTGCTGACGCCGCCGCCAATGATGGCTTTGTCGCCACTGATGGTGACGTTGTGCAGCGAGATGTGGGCTTCGTTGTTGAAGCCCGATGAAATGCCGCCGTAGTTGAAAACGCCTCCGCCCTTCTCATGCGCAGAGTTGAGTGCGATGAGCGTGTTCTGGATGGCGACGGCGCCAGTGGCGCTGCCCATATCATCACACGTCGGCCCGCCATCCACCAGGTTGGCGACGCCTCCGCCAGAAAGGGCAGCCTCGTTACCGCTGATGTCGCTCTGACGGATATCCAATCTGCTGAATCCGCTGCCTTCGGTGGTGGCGGACACCGAATGGGCGATGCCGCCCCCATACCTGCCGCTGCGATTGTTCATAAGCTTCGTACGGACGAGGGCGACCTGAGCGTGGACATCGAAGCCCGCGGTGCAGATCTTGTAAGTTTGTCCCCAAGCCTCCACATACATCCCGCCACCCGAGCCTGCGGCTGTATTCTCGCCGATGTAGGTGTCGGCGATGGCGACGCGGGCGATGGGCGTAAACGCCAGGGCGCGGATGGCGACGCCGCCGCCCTCCTCATCCGCCTGATTGTTGACGATGCGGCTGTGGGTCACGGTCATCACATCGCTGGCCAGGATGGCTCCGCCATCTTCCCGGCTGTGATTCCCTTCCAACAGGCTGCCTTCGATGAGGAGTTCGCCTTCCTCGCTCATGACACCGCCTCCCTCCCGGGCGCGGTTGTTCACAAGACGGCTGTGGATGATGGTCGTCTTGATGGGGCTGAGGTCAGGATAGTATTCCCGGTCGCCCGCGAAAATGGCTCCTCCGCTGGCGCCGATATTGTTTTGCAGACGGCTGCGGCGCACCACAAGCGCGCCCCGGTTGGCGATGGCTCCGCCGTTCACCCCCTCGCCGCCGCCTCCCTCCAGGATCACGTCGTTCAGCTCCAGCCTGCCGAATTCTCCCACTGCAAAAAAACGCATGGGGGGCGCGGCGTCGCTGCGTTTGAAGCGGGTGTTGTCCCCTTGGATGACGATGGTGCTGGTGATGAGGGGAAGCGCGTCGTCTCCCTGGTAAGGGCGAGCGAATCCGATGGTTCCTGCGGGAAGGATGATATGGTCTTCGCCCTGGCCCGGAACGCAATCGCGCGACCCACTCTGATCGTCCCCGTTGGCGTTGAGGATGGCCTCGATGATGGAGCATTCGCCATCTGCGAGGGCGACGGGCCTGAGGGTGGTGACGACGATCTCGCGGGTCGGGTCAGCCCGGGCGTCGTCTGGCCAGAACGAAAATGTGAGCGCAGCCAGCAGGAGGGCCAGCGCGCCCACGCTGGCTGCGGCCAAAAACACGCGTCGTATCAACATGTTGACCTCCGTCTCTTGTATGAAGCGTAACTGCTAAGGTCGTTTTCGCTTGAACTAACCTGACAGGTTCTTTTGGCAACGATTCAGAGCCTTGCACGCTTCATTGCTGGCTAGAAACCGCACATTCTACCGCCAACGTTACGAGAACCTGTCAGGTTTGAGTGAAAAAAGACAACCAACTGGCATACATTAGCAGTTACTGTGAAGCAAAAAGGATCGGCTTTGGCCCCGCTATTGTGCTCGATACTAATTCGGAAACCTGAATCAGCGTCGGGGGCGACTGATGCTTTCATGTCCTCGATTCCAGTATAACCCCCGGCCGACAATTCGTCAATAGGTTGTTCAGCAATGGGTGCGTTTCAAAATTGGGGCGCGCTGGCCGACTGATGAATGTTGACAAAGTAGTCCTGTTTGGGCCAGGGCGCTTCGCGCCCGCGGCCAGCGCCGGGGGATGAACTCCCCCGGCTAGAAACAGCGCCCCTGCGGGGCTAGCCGGATTTATCCGGCGCTGTTTTGTAGCCCGGCGACTTCATCGCCGGGCGGACGTGGCAGACGCCACTCGGCAACGCTTGGCGACGGACGGTCGGCAAAATTTGCCCCCAAATTGGAACGCACCCTTCAGCAATTTCAAACAGGATGCACTGAGTATGGTGGCCTCGTCGGCGTCCTGAATGAGAGCGCCTCCGAGGGCTGAGAGAAGCGAATCAAAATTCAGTAGATCACGATTTCATCCGCCGCCATTGTTATTTTTACCGCTATTCTGTGATAAACTCTTCTTCCCACCTCCTCACTTCTCTGTCTGTTCCATGCACGGCATCGTTCTTCGCGTTTACTCCGATTTCATCGACGTCCTCACCGATGAGGGCGAGCGCTGGCAATGCAAGGTGATGGGCAGGCTCAAGCGCCGCCGTCGTCTCACCACCCTCATCGCCGCGGGCGACCGGGTGATGATCAAGCCGGTGGATGTAGACAAGCGCGAGGGGTTGATCACCAACATCCTGCCCCGCAAATCCACGCTTTCTCGCCGTCGCCCCAACACCACCACGCCCGTCGAGGACGTGATTTTGGCCAATCCTGACGAGATCATGGTGGTGTTCGCCGCGGCCAGCCCCGATCCGAATCTCTTTCTGCTGGATCGCTTCCTGGTGGCCGCGGAATCCTCGGAAGTTCCCAGCTTTATCGTCATCAACAAGATCGACCTCACGGGCGAGGAGAAGGCCCGGGAGCTGTTTGGATTGTACGCGGACATCGGCTATCCGGTCTTCTACGTCAGCGCCGCCCGCAATCTCGGCGTCGACGCCCTGCGCAGGCATCTCAAAGACCACATCACCGTGGTGGCCGGGCCTTCGGGCGCGGGCAAATCCTCCCTCATCAACCGCATCCAGCCGGGCCTGAACCTGCGGGTGGGCGAAGTGATGCGCATGGGCAAGGGCAAGCACACCACCCGCTGGGCCCAGCTCTATCCGCTGGACTCAGGCGGATTCATTGCAGATA
>JALWDV010000593.1 GCA_027036755.1 Anaerolineae bacterium | reverse complement strand
TTTTGATCTTCCAGGCCTCCACCTCGTTTTCCAGCCGCGTGTGCACGCCCGCCTTGGGGTTGACGGTCTGCACCATGCGCTGCGGGCCCAACGGAACCACATTGCGGTTCAAACGCTGCCAGCCCCACCACGCCGCCAGGATGAGCAGGAGCAGAAGCAGGAGCAACGTCAGAAAAAGGGCGTTTCGTTTCACGTCGCACTCATGCGTCATGCGACGCGGCTTGCTAGCGGATCACATCCACGCCCATGTAGGGACGCAAGACCTCGGGCACGACCACGCTGCCATCGGGCTGCTGGTAGTTTTCCAGGATGGCGATGACCAGCCGCGGCAGGGCCAGGCCCGAGCCATTCAGCGTGTACACAAAGCGGGGCTTCGCGCCTGGCTCGGGGCGATAGCGGATGTTGGCCCGGCGGGCCTGGAAATCGGTGAACAGCGAGCAGGAGCTGACCTCCAGCCACTCCTCCACGCCCGGGGCCCACAGCTCGATATCGAACTTGATGGCGGCCACGAAGCTGAGGTCGCCGGTGCACATCTGCACGATGCGGAAGGGCAGCTTCAGCAGGCGGGCGATGTCGGCCGCGTTCTCGATGAGGCTATCCAGCTCGGCCCGGCCCGTCTCGGGCGTGACGAACTTGACCATCTCCACCTTGTCGAACTGATGCCCGCGCTTGATGCCGCGCGTGTCCTTGCCCGCGCTGAATTTCTCCCGGCGGAAGCAGGGGGTGAAAGCCACATGCTTGATGGGCAACTGCGCCCCGTCCAGGATTTCGTCCCGATACATGTTGGTCACGGGAACCTCAGCCGTGGGGATGAGCCACAGGTCCTCCTCGTGGTCTTTGTAGAGATTGTCTGCGAACTTGGGCAGATTGCCCGTGCCCACCAGCGCATGACTGCGCACCATGAAGGGCGGATACACCTCGGTGTAGCCATGCTGCTCGATGTGCACATCCAACATCCAGTTGATGAGCGCCCGTTGCAGCCTGGAGCCCAGCCCTTTGAGGATGTAGAACCGGCTGCCCGAGATCTTGACCCCGCGATCGAAGTCGATGATGTCCAGAGCTTCGCCGATCTCCCAATGGGGTTTGGGCGGAAAATCGAACTCCCGAATCTCGCCTTCCACCCGCGTCACGATATTCTCGCTGTCGTCCTTGCCCACGGGCACTTCGGGCAGGGGGATGTTGGGGATGTTGAGCATGGCCCATTCCAGGTCTTTTTCCACCTGATTCAACTCAGCCTGCAACGCCTTGATTTTATCGCCCAGCTCAGCCATGCGGGCCTTTTGCGCCTCGGCCTCATCGCGCTTGCCCTCGCGCATGAGCTGGCCGATGGCCTTGGAGCCCTTGTTGCGCTCCGCCTTCAGGGCCTCCAGCTCGGTCAGGATCTGGCGACGGCGCTGGTCCAGACGAATGGCGTCCTCGACGGGCGCATCCTCCGCGCCCAGCTTCTTCATAGCCTCCCGAACCAGGTCGGGATTTTCTCGCAATAGTTTGATGTCGATCATGATTGCTAACCTCCATTCATTTGAAAAACGGGCTTCACGGGCGTGTCGCCCGCTGGCGCCGATGAAAACGCTTTGTTATGTCATTCCCACGACCGCGGGGAAGAGGAAGCTCCTCGATTGCAAGGGGATTTCTCGGTCGCTGCGCTCCCTCGAAATGACGCAGGAAAGCCATGAGATTCCAATAAAAAACGCCCGCTCGTTCCAGGACGAGGGGGCGCTCGTGGTGCCACCTGGATTCGTCACGGCCTCGCGACCGCAACCTCCGCGATTCAGTAACCAGTGTTCAGTGTCCAGTGTGCAGTGACGGAGATAGAAATACGGATCACCTCCACTGAATACTGAAAACTGAATACTGAATACTGAATACTGGCCCGTTAACGGCGGGGAACCGGCCCGACTTACTGCGCAAAAGCGGTTCGGACGGGCGACTCGGGAGGGGATTTCATCCGCCCGGCGTCACTGCCTTGCACCAACCGGCAGCTCTCTGAGACGCGGCGTCGGATTACTCGTCTCCGTCATCATCATTGCGATATGAGATTACGGGTAACTGCTCAGGTAGCCTGATTCGACCTTGAAAATGCGTTGCCACGAAGGATCGAAGGAACGAAGACACGAAGAAAATCCTTATTTCTCGCCCTTCGCGCCTTCGTGTCGTCGTGTCTTCGTGGTTTTTGGCCTTGCTACGTTAGTAGTTACGATTACGGAAAGATTAGCATAGCCCCCTTTTTTTGTCAAACCAACCATGAATCGACGATAATAACGAGAAGCAAATCTCCCTTACCAACCAAACAACGAATATCAACCAAACCCCGAAAATCCCTCACTAAACATTGGAAACTGCTATGCTCCTCCCCATCTACGACCTCCCCACCGCCCGCGCAGGCATCCTCAAGCGCCGAAGCTGGGCCGAAACCGAGTATCCCCAAAGCCTGCTGGACGGCATCGCAAAGCTGTTCGGCGAACCTCTCACGCCCGAGCAGGCCGTCGCCCGCGTCCTGGCCGACATCCGCACCGAAGGCGACGCGGGCCTGCGCCGCTGGACGGAGCGCATCGACGGCGTGCGGGCCGAAAGCTACCAGGTCCCGCCCGAAGAATGGGACGACGCCCTGGAGCGCCTGGATGAAGACCTGCGCGACGCGTTGTGGAGCGCGGCCGGGCGCATCGCCGCATTCCACAGCCGCCAGCCCGCGCACTCCTGGCTGCATCAGGATGAGGATGAGGGCGCGCTGGGCCAACTGGTGCGTCCGCTGGCCTCGGTGGGCGTGTATGTGCCCGGCGGCAGCGCCCCCCTGCCCTCCTCCCTGCTCATGGCCGCCATCGTCGCCCGGGTGGCGGGCGTCAAGCGCGTCATCGCCATGACGCCGCCCAATCGCAAGACGGGCCGCATCCCCGACGCCATCCTGGCCGCGGCCGCCATCGC
>JALWDV010000592.1 GCA_027036755.1 Anaerolineae bacterium | reverse complement strand
GCGCTGTTTCTAGCCGGGGGATGAAGTCCCCCGGCTAGAAACAGCGCCCCTTCGGGGCTAGCCGGATTTATCCGGCGCTGTTTTGTAGCCCCGCGACTTCATCGCCGGGCGGACGTGGCGAACGCCACTATGGCGATTCGGGTTGTGAACATTCATCATTCGGCCAAAACGCCCGGCTGGCCCTAACTCATTTAGGACGCACCCAATTGATTTCGACCATTCCCTGGGATTGGCCATTCTTACGATAGATTTCCACCGGACAACAGGAGGTTCGTTATGAAAGGAATACTTTACTTCGTCTTCGGCGCTGCCATCGGAGCATTGGCTGCATTGCTGTTTGCCCCCAAGAGCGGCACTGAGCTGCGCGGCGATATCCAGCAACGCGCGAATATAGACCTGCAGCGGCTGCAACAGAGCTATGAACAGGGCATGGCTGAGATGAACAAGAAGATGGAGCAGATTCAGGCTCAGTTGAAGAAGAACGAGAAAGTGAGTCAGGAGCTTGTGGAGGAGTTGAAGGCGGACGAGGGCGTTGTTGCCGAGACGCCCGCCTGATTCTTTCCGCCTGCGCAGAAAACATGCGAACGACCGCTCCGGATTCGCCAGGGCGATTGTTCTGTTTGCAGCGCGCCGGGCCAAAGCCGACGGAGGTCTCGCAGACCTCCGTTGGCTGCCGGGGACGAAGACCATAAGCGGTTTCAGGATGAAGCGCCTGAGGCCGTGGCGATGATCGAAAAAGCCCCGGACATCGGGGGATATCCGGGGCGTGGGAATGCGGTGGGAGGAAGACGTTTAGGGCTCTTCGATCTTGTTGTTTTCGATGCGATAGTTGTAGATGTCCTTCATCCGATACAAGTCTTGCTGCAGCTCGAAGAAACCGTGCCAGTGCGCCCAGTCGGGGGCTCCCATCATAGCGCCCTGGCGGGCCCGGCGGCCCTGATGATGCCAGAGATGGTAATAGATCTTCTGGAATTCGTCGGCCCAGGGGTTTTTCTTGAGCAGCCCTTTCTCCTTGAGGTCGTTCAGCATGGCCAGGGCCGGATCGTAGTAGGATTCGTTATACAGCTTGACGGCCTTGTCGCCATGGGAGAAGTAGGAGTCGGTCATGCGCTCGGAGTGGCACTGGGTGCAGACCATCTTCATCTTGGCCCGGCCCTGTTCGCCATCGCCCGTCAGCGGGCTCATGGGATCATTGCTGTTGCGCACCCCTGAGCGCTTGCCCCACAGATTCCAGTACAGACGCTCGGAAACATTGTGAGTGGTGGACAGCTCGCCGATGCCGCTCATGTGGCAGGTGGCGCAGGTGGGGGCTCGATAATCGCCCGGCTCCCAGGCGTCGGGCGCACTATCCCACTTCCATGTAGAGCCTTCTGCAGCATAAATCTGGCCGTGTTTGGTGTTCTCGTAGATCTCGATATCGGGGTGGTCGGGGCCCAGATGGCAGGAGGCGCAGGCTTCGGGCTTGCGGGCCTCGGCGATGGAGAACTTGTGGCGGGTGTGACAAACCGTGCAATTGCCCACGCTGCCATCGGGGTAGATGTTGCCGATGCCCGAGGATGGCCAGGTGTCGGGCGTGGGATTGCCCTCAGCATCCAACTCGATGCGGATGCCATGACATTGCATACAGCCGGTTTCCTGCGAGGCGTTGTTCAGCTCAGGGTTATCCTGTCCCTCGTGGTGGTGGATCAACGTCTGCATGGCGTCTTTGCTTTCCACCTGCAGCGCCGCCCGATGATGGCCGCTATGATCAAACTCCTCGGCCTCGTTGGGATGGCATTCGGCGCAGCGGCTGGGAGGCACCAGCGCCGAGATGTAGGTGTCGGTGCCGATCAGCGTCTCGTGCTGGGTGGCGGTGGGATCGTCCTTGTTGACCATGTGGCAATCGAGACAGCTTACGCCCACATGCCCGTGACGGCTTTCGCGCCAATCATTGACGATGCCCGGCGTTTCATCCTTGTGGCAGTCGATGCACTCCTGAGCCACCTCATCCATGCCCCGGGTGATGGCCAGGCTGTTGCTCGGATTGATAGCTCCGACATTCCGGTTCACCTCGACGACAATGGGCTTGGGACTGACGGGGGCGGGCGCGGGCGCTGATGACGCCGTCGTCTCCTGCTGCTGCGAGGTGGAGAGCGGCTCCTGGGCGGGCGCACAACCTGCCAGGACGCCGGCGATGAGCGCTCCCAGAATCAGCAGGACGAGAATGCTCCATTTACCAGGTCGTTTCATAGTTTTCCTCCTCAGTATGCTGCATCGGGGTTGGCGATATAATATGACATATTTTGATGACCGACGTGTTTATGGCACGAGACGCAATGTTTGTCCGTCTCGCCCGAGAAATACTCTTTGTGGGGCAAATAAGCCTTGTGATTGCGCTTGGTGGCTTCCAGCAGATTGCCGTGGCAGCTCAGACAACCGGAATCGTAGGTGTATTCCTCCCGTCGCTCGCGCATGGCTTCCCAATCGATCTGGCTTGTATCTGTAAACCATTCCACCCGCAGATCATGAAGGCCTTTCACCGCCTTGCTGATGAAATAAGCGGAAGAACTGCTGTTGTCCAGATGGCAGTTGGTGCATGAGGCCTGAACGCCGAACTCAGAGGCCCCCCCATGAATGTCCTTCTCATACGCGGCCCAGAAGGGTTTCATGGTGTGGCATTGGGCGCAGAATTCCGCGTGCGACGTGCGGTTAAGCCCCTCATCTGTAACGACCCACGAAAGATAAGCGAAAACAGCCGCCAGAAAGCCGAGGACCACGACAATGATCAGAATGCGCAGCCATTTAGGGAGTTTTTGGAGAAAATTTCTCATTTGCTGGATGTCTTTTGTGGCGAATGGCTATCTTATGCGCTCGTAAATGAGTGATGGTTAAATCGGAGTGGCTTAACCTTAATTTTACATGAGATTTCGCGCCGTGTCTTTGCAAAAATGCAACTTATAGCAGAGAAATATCCATCTTGCTTTTTTCGCCGATTTCCCCTCCCCTTTACTATCGTTGATTCACCGCGTGCAAAAGCGCCGGGCTGTTACTGGATGTGGCAGGGCAGTCGCTCGGGTGAACGCAGCAGGATTCGCTTGCGCCCGGTGGCGATGATGTCCTTATCCTCCCATTTGTGCAAGATTCGGGAAACGTTGTAGATATTCGTGCCCGCCATCTCCGCCAGATCTCGATGCGTCAGGGGCATGTTGATCAAAACCCCCTCCTCCTGCTGTTTGCCCATGCGTTGGGCCAGCAACAGGAGCGAATGGGCGATGCGCTGCTCCACCCGTTCCGTGGCCAGTTGTTGCACCTTGTTCTGCAAACAGATGACGCGGTTCGTCAGCGATGATAGCACATTCAGCGTCAGTTGCGGCGTCCTGAGTATTTTGTCCCGGATAATCGCCGCATCCCAAACATAGAATTCAGTTTCTTCGATGGTTTCGGCCGAAATGGGATATTGTTTGCCGGTGAGGGCCACGAAAAAGCCCAGGTGCATTCCCGGCCCGATGATGTCGATGATCACGCGTTTGCCATCGGGCGTCAATAGCATCAACCTGATCTCGCCAGAGAGCAATATGTAGCAGAGATTGGCCTCATCTCCCTGGTTGAAGAGAAACGCGCCCGCGGAAGCGCGTCGAATGCGCCCTTCATTCAAGATCGCTTCACAGATATCGTGAGACAGGCCCTGCAAGATATCCGTCTCACAGACCAATGCTCGGATGTTCCCATTCGAATGGCGGTCGGTGCGCCGGAACGAGGTTTTTGCGTTGAAGTTGTGGCCGCTCATAGGCTTACATTATCTCGTCTTGCATTGACTTTGGCAAAACGCGCGCTTCTCGGCGTCTCCCCGGGCGAGATTTCAGATAACATTTCAAGTTTGACTGCCCCATTTCTCTTTTGGCCGGAATTTTGACATTCCCTCTGGTTCCGGGTACCTTTCTGATGAAAAAACAGCGTGATCTCTTCAATCGAGGTTCCTATGCAACGACTTACTCCCAAAGGACGCATCTCCGAAACAAAATTGCGCGTCCGTTACGCCGAAACGGACGCCATGGGCATCGTGCATCACAGCAGTTACATCCCCTGGTTCGAACTGGGCCGTTCCGACTGGCTGCGCGAGGCGGGATTGCCATATAGCGAATTCGAGCGAATGGGCTATTATCTCACCGTCACCGAGGTCTGCGCCCGCTATTACCACCCCGCGGTGTACGATGAGGTGGTCACTGTGCACACCTGGGTGGAGGAGGTGCGCAGTCGCGGAGTCGCCCTATCTTATGAGATTCGCAACGAACAGGGAAAACGTCTGGTCATGGCCTGCACCAAACACGTGTGCATCACCCACGACGGCAAGCCCGCCCGTCTGCCCGATGCGTTGTACGATTTGTTTCGGAACCAGAATGCAGGTGACGCAAAAAAAGCTGATCCATCCAGATAAAACAATGAGTCGACCGCGCCCCTTGCGCTTCCGTGTTGAAGTTTTTTCGATAGAGCCAACAATGGACTTGGGCGAGGAGCAATGGCGGGCCAGGACACCAGCGCCATCACCCATCGCCCAGTGAGTCCAAGCATACCATCCGTCGGCTGAACCTGCTGGACGATTGCGAGACGTTTGCTTGACGTTTTCGCGACGGATTTCCGTCACTTTTGCGTGAGATTTCACGTCACGTTTCCGTCGCGTCTTCATGACTAAAAAGGATGATTGGGGCCAACTACCCTGGCAGCTACCGCAGTTGACGTAGAGCAAGCTGATTTACGCAGACAAGAACATACGTCAAATTCCTTAATTGCCGCGCGGACGTTATTTGTGGTAACCTTTTTTCGCTGGCGGAAATGCTTTTTCGTCCCGATTTCATCCCCGAAAGGTCTTGCTATCCCATGAATTCCACTACGACGACATCATCTGAAAACACAGATTATCCCATCAATAAGTCCCGATCTCTGAAAGAGTACGCGGGCATTCTGGCCCGAGGCTACGCCATGGGCTCCGCGGATGTGGTGCCGGGCGTCTCGGGCGGCACCATGGCCTTCATCCTCGGCATTTACGAGGAGCTGATCTTCAGCATCCGCGCACTGGGCCGCAAGAATTTCTGGAATGCTTTGCTGCATTTGCGCATCAAAGAGGCGCTGTGGGCCATCAACTTGCCCTTTTTGCTGGCCGTGGGCGCTGGCATCATCCTTGCCTTTCTCTCATTGGCCAAGGGCCTGGAATGGATGTTGATCAACAAGCCCGTTTACATCTGGAGCTTCTTCTTCGGCCTGGTCATGGCTTCGGTGATCACTGTGGCCCGGCGCGTCAAGAAATGGACTGTCATCCTGGCTGCGGCCCTGGCATTGGCCGCGGTGGGCGCGTACTTCCTTGTTGGAGCTGTGCCCGCGCAAACGCCCGACACTGTTCTCTACATCTTCCTCAGCGGCGCTCTGGCCAGCACCGCCATGATCTTGCCCGGCATCTCGGGCGCTTTCATCCTGGTGCTGCTGGGCAAATATCAATTCGCGCTCAGCGCGGTCAACAATCGGGATATCGGCAGCCTGCTGATTCTGGCCGCGGGCGCCGCTGTGGGACTCATCACCTTCGCCCAGGTGCTGGGATGGCTCTTCCGCAAGCACCATGATCTGACCGTGGCGATCCTCACCGGCTTCATGCTGGGCAGCCTGCGCAAGCTGTGGCCCTGGAAAGAGGTGGTCGCGTACATCACCGATAGTCATGGCGAGCAGATACCCACGGTGATTCACAACGTTCTGCCTCCTTTGCAGGTCAATGGCGCATTCAACATGGAGATCATTATCGCTCTGGCCCTGGCCGCGGTGGGCTTTGCCGCGGTGTTGCTGCTGGATCGCCTGGCCGTGCAGATCGGGGATTAGAGCCTGTTATGAACTTCTTGTCATCTACCTTTCGATTCGCCGCGGATGACGCTGAAAAATCGGATCATCGCGGATTTTCGCAGAAAAAATCTTTGGGTGCGTCCTCTTTCGGTTGAAGCGTTTGCCACGTCCGCCCGGCGATGAAGTCGCCGGGCTACAAAACAGCGCCGGATAAATCCGGCTAGCCCCGAAGGGGCGCTGTTTCTAGCCGGAGGACTTTATCCCCCGGCGTTGGCGGCGGGCGCAAAGCGCCCCGTTAATGAATGGATTATTTGGCATGGTTCATTCTCATTCAAAACCATCTTTACGATTTCTCCGTCAAACGTCATACGTCAAACGTCAAAAAGAGCCTGTTTCGCCACGTTTTGACGTTTGACGCTTTACGTTTGACGTGCTTTGCCAGGCGTTGACCCTATTGAAATTGTAAAGCTGATGGAAGGACGATCTGAACCATGCCCAGATTCTAGCCTTTCGTGCCCGCAATGTCAGTGATTTTCACACATACACATAACTGGAGCGTTTATCATGGAATATCGCAATATGGGCCGCACGGGCCTGAAACTCAGTGAAATCTCCCTGGGAGGCTGGCTGACTTTTGGCGGCCGCGTCGATGACAAGACCGCATTCGCCTGTCTGGACGCGGCTGTCGCGCATGGCGTCAATTTTATCGATCTGGCCGACATCTACGCCCATGGCAATGCGGAACGCGTTTTTGGCGAATGGCTCAAGGGCAAGAAGCGCAGCGATTTCGTCATCTCCAGCAAGGTCTACTGGCCCATGAGCGAGAACGTCAACGATCGCGGTCTCAGCCGCAAGCACATCATGGAGTCGGTGGAAGGCAGCCTCAAGCGCCTGGGAACGGACTACCTCGACATCTACTTTTGCCACCGTTATGATGAGACGACGCCCGTGGAGGAGGTGGCCCGGGCCATGAGCGATCTGGTGCAGCAGGGAAAAATCCTCTACTGGGGAACCAGCGTGTGGGAGGTGGATCAGCTCGAAAACGCCGTCGATACCGCTCATCGCTGGCTGGGATATCAGCCATTTGTGGAACAGCCCCGCTACAACATGCTGGATAGACACATCGAAGACGAAATTATGCCCGCGTGCGCCGAGAAAGGACTGGGCATCGTCGTGTGGAGCCCCCTGGCCCAGGGCGTGCTCACCACCAAATATCTGAATGGCGTGCCCGAAGACGCGCGGGCGAACTATTCCGATTGGATCAAGCAGGATTTGACGCCCGAGAACCTCGATCGGGTGCGAAAACTCACCGCCATCGCTGGCGATTTGGGCCTGACCATGCCGCAACTGGCCCTGGCCTGGATTCTGCGCCGCCCGGAGATCACCAGCGTCATTACGGGCGCCAGCCGTCCCCAGCAGGTCGAAGAAAACGTCCGGGCCAGCGGCGTCATGCTGGATGAGGCCGCGCTGGCGGAAATCGAGAAGATTCTGGCATAAACGTCTCCTCCCGCCGTTCACTGCTCGTAACTGCTAACGTACTTGACTTTAAGTCGCCAAAAGCACGAAGGCTCGAAGTTTTTCGAAGACACGAAGGAAAAATAAAGAAAAATACTTCGCGCCTTCGCCTTTCTTCGTGTCTTCGTGGCAAAAAGTGGTGGCTACACCTTAGTAGTTACCACTGCTCACTGCCATCTTCATGCGCCCACTACGCCTGCAACCCAAACTCGATTACCGCCTGTGGGGCGGCCAGCGCCTGGCCCGCTGGATCGGCCTGCCCGAGCCCCTGCCCGACAACCTGGCCGAGATATGGCTGGTTTACGCCGAAAATCCCATCCTCGATGGCCCCTTCGCCGGAAAAACCCTGGGACAGGCTGCCGAGGAATTGGGCGCCAGTCTGCTGGGAACGCAGAGCATTCCCCTCTACGGCCATGATTTTCCGCAACTGACCAAATTCATCGACGCCAACGCACGCCTCAGCATCCAGGTGCATCCCGACGACGCCTACGCCCACACCGTCGAGGCCCACACCGGCTTTCATGGCAAAACCGAAGCCTGGTACATCCTCCACGCCGAACCGGACGCAACCCTCATCTACGGGCTCAAGCGCCCCAGCAGCCACCAGGAATTCGCCCGGGCCGTGGAGGAAGGTCGGTTGGAGGAGCTGCTGAACTACGTTCCGGTGCAGGCTGGCGATGTGGTCTTCGCGCCCGCGGGCACCCTGCACGCCATCAACGAAGGCATCGTGCTTTTCGAGATTCAGCAGAAGTCGGATCTGACCTATCGCGTCTACGATTACAACCGTCGCGGGCCCGATGGCAAGCTGCGGGAGCTGCATCTGCAAAAGGCGCTGGATGTGATCCGCTATCAGCCGCCCGAGCAGGAGAAAATCCCGCCCATCACCCTGGGCCCGGGCCGCGATTTGCTGGTCGCCTGCCCCTACTTCGCGCTGGAGCGCCATCATTACACCGCGCCCGTCCGCCTCGCCACCCGTCCCGCCAGCTTCGAGACCTGGACCGTCATCGAAGGCGAGGCCGCCGTGGCGGGCGAAACATTGGCCCTGGGGCAGGCCATCCTGCTGCCCGCATCCCTGGGAGAATACAGCATCGAGCCCCGCTCCCAGGTCACCCTGCTGCGCACCATTTATCCTGATCTAAAAGCTGATTTCATAACGCCATTGCGACAACTCGGTTACAGCGACGAGCGCATCTTGCAGACGGTCAAAACCCTGGAACATGGCTGAGAAACTCCGCATCTACGTGGCGGCCACCGCCGATCTCGAAGCGCATCGCAGTATCATCAGCCACACCCTGGCCGCGCTGCCGGTGCAGGTGGGAGCCGAAATCCGCCGCTGCCCGCCCGGCGGCGCGTCCTACGACCATCTTTTCGAGCTGATCAGCAATGTGGATCGCTTCTACTTTTTACTGGGCAAAGACATCACCGCGCCGGCGGGAACGGAATGGGATTTGGCCATCCAACTGCAACGCACCATCGTTCCCTTTCGTCGCCGCAATGCGATCACGCCCAGCGCGTTTCTCTTCATCACCCAGGCCCTCCTGCAGGTCGAGCTTTCCCGGTGGCGATTCTTTTCGACGCCGCTGGAACTGGCCCGATTAGCCGCGGTGGAGCTCATCGAAACCCTGCTGCACCCCGAAAATCGCTACGGCCTGACCACCGGCGAAACTTTGTTGCTGGATCAGCGCCTGAAGCAAGCCCGCGCGGGCCGCTGGCCCCGACCGGAAGACCTGCCCTCAGACGTCATACAGGAAGGCGGCGTCATCCTCGATTCCCGCCCCGACCTCGACAACCCTCTCACTCATCTGCCCCGCTTCGACGCCCCAGACTCCACCCCCGCCCCTGAACACTGAACACTGGCTCCACTGCAAAAAGGTCATTTCACCACGGAGACACGGAGGACACGGAGAAAATAGTGGTAGTTCACAG
>JALWDV010000591.1 GCA_027036755.1 Anaerolineae bacterium | reverse complement strand
TCCCGATATTTGTCGAGCGATGACACGCGGGGAAGAATGTTTAGCTGTTGGTTGACATAGAACTGGAGCGGCCACATGAGCTTGTAGAACAGTTCGGCGTCTTCTGGGGTCAGATTCATGATCCTTTCATTCAATCGAAAGAGGGGGGAAAGGGAAAAAGAAGGGAAGCTAAATTTGGCTTTGCCTTCATTGTATCAAGCTCCGCAGAATTCCGCCAGACTTTGCCCCCACCCCGGCCTCCTTCGATCCTCACAGCATCACGCTGCCAATCCATTTCCCCTGCCGACTTACGGATAATCACCGCATGGCGGCGGATGCGTTTGGCGCCATGCCGAGAATGCGTTAAAATCGTTTGGGCGCGTCCCATTTCGGTTGAAGCGTTTGCCACGTCCGCCCGGCGATGAAGTCGCTGGGCTACAAAACAGCGCCGGATAAATCCGGCTAAGCCCCGCAGGGGCGCTGTTTCTAGCCGGGGGGCTTCATCCCCCGGCGTTGGCGGCGGGCGCGAAGCGCCCCGCCAATGAATGGATTATTTTAACTTTCCAACTCATTTGGGACACACCCAAATCGTTTTATGTCCAAGCGCATCGATTATCGTTTTCTCATCATGGCTCTGGCCTGGATGGCCATCATTTTCTTGTTCTCCAGTCAATCCCGTCTGTTCTATCTCCCCGAGGATTGGCTGGACACGCTCTTCAAAAAAACCTCCCACGCGGCGGCTTACGGCGTCTTGTGGCTGCTGTGGTGGCTGGCCACGGGGCGTCGGGCCTGGCTGGCGCTGGCGCTCACTGTGGGCTACGCCGTCAGCGATGAATGGCATCAGACTTTCGTCCCCGGGCGTCATGGGCAGTGGTTCGATGTGGGCGTAGACACCTTGGGAGCGCTCATGGCCATGTTTCTGGTGGATTCTCGCGCCGGAAGCGCCACGGAAGCTGATTGAATTGCAGGCGGCGATTGGCTGTGCCGCCGCAACTGATCGAGAATCATCAATCCCCTCCTGCGCAGGGAGCGGGAAGGGGATTGTTCGGGGTGAAATCGGGTTTAGATCGTCGGACGGGCCGAGAGCATGACGTTACGCTTCGTCGTCATCCCAATCGTCGCCCCAATCCTCATCATCCCAATCATCGTCATCGTCAGATGAGCTTTGCCCGCTGAAAGCGCCCATCAGCTTGCCTGCGAAGCTGCCGATGGCTCCGCCAGCGAGATCGTCGGCCTTGCCCACGGCGCTGCCCGCCATGTCGAGGACGCCGCCGGTGACGCTGCTCATCTTGCCGCCGGTGAGCTTATCGGCCTTGTCCGCAGCGCTCGACACGATTTCGCTGGCCAGCCCCAAGGCTGTGCTCGCGACTTTGCCCGTCACATACAGCGCAGCGCCCGCGGTGAATCCAGCCACGGTCACGGCGGTGCGACCGGTGAACACGGCGGTGCGGCCCATCAGTTGCACGGTCCTGCCCATGACGCCCGGGGTTTCCTCTTCGCCCCAGTCGTCCCAGTCCGCGTCCCAATTGCCGTCATTCCATTCTTCGGCGTCTTCGATGATTTCGTCTTCGGTGATTGCTGCGGCTTCTTCAGGAATGGCGTCTTCCTGCTGGATTTCTTTGTCGTTGTCGTTCATGGGGATTTCTCCTGTGCTCATGCAAACCTGCGCTCCGCCAGACCTCCGAGGTCTTTATCGATACCCCTTGAGAGCGCGCTGCAAATCTCGGTCCGCGTCTCGCCTGGCGATCTCGCGGCGCTTGTCATACTTCTTCTTGCCGCGCACCAGCGCCAGCTCCACCTTGGCCCGATTATTCTTCAAATACATCTTCAGCGGAACCAACGTCCAGCCTTTCTCGGCCAGCTTGCCCTGCAGCCGATCGATCTCCCGCCGGTGCAGCAGCAGCTTGCGGGGACGCCGCGGGTCGGGATTATCGCGATGCCCGTGGACGTAAGGCGCGATGTGCACATCCATCAGCCACACCTCGCCCCCCTTGATGATGGCGAAACCCTCTTTCAGGCTGACCTTGCCCTCGCGCACCGATTTGATTTCGGTGCCGGTGAGCACGATGCCCGCCTCGATGGTCTCGATGATCTCATACTCATGCCGCGCTTTGCGATTGGTGGCAACGACCTTGACGCCCATGGCTACTGCCCCTTCTCGATCTGTTTCTTGAGATAGTCGACAGCGGCCTGCAGTTGCAGGTCCTCTTTGGCGTCCAGCGAGGGCGATACGACCAGGTCGGGCCGCAAGCCTTGCCCGTTGATCTGACGGCCTTTGGGCGTGTACCAGTGGGCGGAAGTCACCCGCAGCATCGAGCCGTCCGATAGATCGAATAGAGTCTGCACCGAGCCCTTGCCAAAAGTCTGTTCGCCGATGAGCAAGGCCCGGCCATAATCTTGCAGCGCGCCCGCCACGATCTCCGAAGCGCTGGCGCTGCCGCCATCCACCAGCACAACCACCGGAATATCCTCGGGCGCGATGAGATCGCCCGTGGCCTCGTGCTCCATGTTGCGCTTGCCGGTTTCCTTGACGATGACGCCATCCTTGATGAACATGCTGGCGATGCGGATGGCCATATCCAGACGGCCGCCGGGGTTGCCGCGCAGATCAAAAACGATAGCCTTTGCGCCATCCTTCAGCCCTTGCTTCAGCGCCGCTTCCATCTTGTCGCCCGAGGGATCGGAGAATTCGTTGAGCTTGACGTAAAAGATGCCATCATCCAGCATCTTCGATTCGATGATGGGAATCTCCACCCGGGCCCGGGTGATGGTGACGTCGAAAGGCTCCTGCTCATCTCGCTTGATGGTAAGAATCACCTGGCTGCCCGCGGGCCCGCGAATCAATCCCACGGCCTCATCGAGCAGCATATTCGTCACATCCTCCCCATCCACGGCGATGATCTCGTCTCCCTTGCGCAGGCCCGCCTTGTCAGCAGGTGCGCCCTCGAAGGGATGCACGATGCGCACGCCGGTGCGCTTCTCTTCGTTGGTGGGCTCGACCAATGCGCCGATGCCCTCGAAGCTGCTCTCCATATCCATGCGGAAATCCTCCGCCACTTTGGGCGGCAGCAGCATGGTGTAGCGATCGCCCAGGCGGTTGATGACGCCATTTGCGGCCCAATAGACGATCTGATCGGGCTCGGGCATGACGTCGGGGCAATCGCGATAAAGCCGATTGACCGTCGTCCAGAAGAAATCGAAATTGTCGGGCGCATCCTTGGGCGACTTGGTCTTGGCGATCCGAATGACGCGCTCCGGCGCGGCCTCCGCATTGGCTTTGCACGATTCGATATTCTCCAGCATCCCCTGGATGGCGGCGAAGGTCACATCCCGGCCCCGGGGCGTGTCCCCGTCGTAATTCTCATCCAGCAGCTTCAGCGCATCCCAGAAGATGTCGAAATTCTTTGGTAGCGGAACTTCCTCTACTTCACCCGATTGGGAGGCGTTGGTTGCCAGCGGCCTGGCGGAGGGCGTTTCTTCGAAAACGCTCTTGCCCACTGCAAAGCCCGAGGCGAAACAGCCGCTGGAGATGATCACCAGCGTTAGCAGCGCGATGATCGCCAGGAGAATGTATAAGGTTAACTTGCTGTACTGAGGTTGTTTTGATGTCATGGTTAGCGAACACCCGGTGTCGTTTGGGATAGTTGTTGGGAGTAGTTTAGCACAAATGGACGGCAACGGAGAAACATTCGACGCTTCTCAAAAATCGGCCAGCGCCAGCACGTTTTCTGTGGGGCCCAGAACCACCAGAATGTCATCCTCCCGAAAGACGACATCTGAGGGGGGCGAGACGATGATCTCCTCGCCTCTGCGAATGATGAGGATGTTGACGCCCTGCGTCTCGCGCAGCGCCATCTCGCCCAGACGTTTGCCCGCCAGCGTCGGGGGCGCGGCCAGCTCGGCGATGGTGTGCTCGGGGCTCAGATCCAGCCGCTTGAGCAGCGCCGGGATGCCCAGCTCCTCGGCCAGGCGTTGGCCGCCGGTTTGCAGAGGCATCACCACCCGGTCTGCGCCGATGCGGTGGAGCAATTGCCGATGCCGCTGGCTACGGGCCTGCACGATCACATTGGCGACTCCCAGATCTTTCAGCGCACCAACGCATAGGGCCGCGGCCTCGAAATCGCGGCCAATGGCCACGATGACGGTGTTGAATTCGGGGATGCCCGCGGCCTGCAGCGCATCCTCGTTGGTGGCGTCCATCACCACCGCCTCGGTCAGATCATTGGCGTTGCGCCGTACGATCTCGGCGTCCTTGTCGATGCCCAGCACCGAATGGCCCGTCTCTTCCAATCGCAGGGCCAGGGCGCGTCCAAAACGGCCCAGACCGATGACCGCGAATTCCTGATCTCCCAGATGACGTATCAATCTTGGCATGGCGTTACTCCCGGAGCGGGGGAATGGAGTGGCGGAAGGGGATTTTGATCTATCCTAGCACTTTCCGCTTGCTGGGGCAATCTGGCCCGGCTCAGACGCACCGCCTCTTTTGTCAAAGCGTCGCCAGATTGCCCAACGAATCCGCGACATGTTAAACTGACGCCATCATTAGAGCCTGTTATGAACTTCTTGTCAAATTCTAATCGTTTTCCTGTCATCCACCTTTCGATTCGCCGCGGATGACGCTGAAAAATCGGATCATCGCGGATTTTCGCGGAAAAATCCTTTGGGTGCGTCCCAAATGAGTTGAAAAGTTAAAATAATCCATTCATTAACGGGGCGCTTCGCGCCCGCGGCCAACGCCGGGGGATGAAGTCCCCCGGCTAGGAACAGCGCCCTGCGGGGCTAGCCGGATTTATCCGGCGCTGTTTCGTAGCCCGGCGACTTCATCGCCGGGCGGACGTGGCAAACGCTTCAACCGAAAAAGGACGCACCCAAATCCTTATCAGCAGCGAATCCCACGGGTAGGTGATGTGAATTCTCGTTTTGACGAGGCCAAAGTGCATAACAGCTTCTAGCCTCCAGCCAGGAGCACGCTATGCCTGCTGACGCCATCCCCCGGGCGCCGTATTCTAAGCCGACCGTCATCTTTTACGAGAGCAACTATTTTCGTTTCTATGGCGCGGGCATGATGTTGTTGTGGACGATGCAGAGTTTGCAACGCATCCATCCCGTTTTCGTCACCGCGGGAGAAGGCGCGCTCACCCGGCGGGTGCGGGAGGCGGGCGTGGAAACCATCGTGCTGCCTGCGCCCGGCCTGTGGCGCAGGGTGCAGGGCAAGAAGGGCCGGGCCGGAAAGGTGCAAAAGGTCGCGGCCGCGCCCGCGCTGGTCCGCCATGTGCGCGCTCTGGCCCGGATTATCCGCGAGCGCGAGGCCATCGGCGTGCACGCCAACAGCACCCGGGCCGCGATTTTGGCCGGGCCCGCCGCTCGTCTGGCCCGCGTTCCTCTATGGTGGCATCTGCGCCGCGAGCGCCCCATGCGCGGCAACGAGCGCATCGCCTACGCCTTTGCAGATCGCGTCATCTGTGTGGCCCGGGCCGTCAGACGCACCCTGGGCGATCCGCCCCGGGCCGTGGTCATCCACGACGGCATCCCCGCGAATCGGCTGGATTACAACGCCTCGCGCACCGCCATCCGCAGCCAACTGGGTTGGCCCGAGGACGCCCTGGTGGTGGGCGCGGCAGCCTCTCTGGCCCCCAACAAACGTCACGATCTGTTCATCCGCATGGCACGCGCCCTGGCCCAAGACTTCCCTCAGGCCCGCTTCCTCATCGCCGGACATCGTCCCGAGGGCGCTCCCGCGGCCTATGAGGCGACTTTGCACGATTTGGCCGGCCCCCTCGAACAGGACGGGCGGCTGGTCTTCCTCGATTGGGTGGAGGCGATTTCCGAGGTTTTCGCGGCCATGGACGTCTTCGTCTTCCCCTCGGACGTGGAGGGGCTGGGCCTGGTTGCCATCGAAGCCATGCAGATGGGGGTGCCCGTGGTGCGCACCGACACCGCGGGGGCGGAGGATATGATCCGGGACGGGCGCACCGGTTTCATCGTGCCCACCGGCGATCTCGACGCCCTGACCGCGCGCGTGGGGCGGCTGCTGGCGGATGAGGCGCTGCGGGCGCGCGTGGGCCGGGCGGGCATGACTTTCGCCCGGGCCAAGTTCAGCGCCCGCCACATGACCGAGCAGATCGAAGCCCTGATGTTGTCCCGCGGGCGACGCCGGGCGTAAAGCATTGTGATGCGTGATGCGTGACGCCCTTATGGACAGGCGCGACGCAGGCGGCGCGGGAGACCGATTTCGTCAAACGTCAAACGTCAAGCGTCATATCCTGACGTTTTACGCTGAGGCGCAAAAGCCGCCAAGATTTCTTTGCTTCTTTTTCCCTTCGCGCCTTTGAAACCTATTTTTCGGAGCAGTCCAACGGCGGGCGAGCCCGCGCCGATACCGATGAAAGACGAGGACACGGATTGACACGGCCTTCGGTCACAGATTTTTTGAATTATCCGTGTTTTTCTGTGTTCATCCGTGTTCTATTTTCAAAGCAGCCATGAAAAACCGCATTCTCGACGAACTCACCGCCATCGAGGCCCGCGAAGACGTGCGCATCGTCTACGCCTGCGAGTCGGGCAGCCGGGCCTGGGGCATGGCCTCGGCCGACAGCGATTACGACGTGCGCTTCCTCTACGCCCACCGCCCCGAATGGTATCTCAGCCTGGAGCCGGGCCGGGACGTCATCGAGCTGCCCATCAGCGACGCCCTTGATATCAGCGGCTGGGATCTGCGCAAGACCCTGCGCCTGTTCGGGCGTTCCAATCCGGCGCTGCTGGAGTGGCTGCAATCGCCCATCGTCTACCGGCAGGCGCCCGAGGTCGCGGGCCCCTTGCGCCAGCTCATTCCCACCGTGTTCTCGCCCGAGCGGGCCTATCATCACTACCGGAGCCAGGCCCGCAACTTTCATCGCCGCTACACGTCGGGCAAGGAGCGCACCCTCAAGCGCTTCTTCTACCTGCTGCGCACCCTGCTGGCGGCGCTGTGGGTGGACGCCCGCGAAACCCCGCCGCCCATCACCATCCAGGCCCTGGCCGATGCCATGCTGCCCCCTGAGTTGCACCCCGAGCTTGCACGGCTGCTGGCGGTGAAGCGCGCGGGCGGGGAGAAAGAGATGGTCGGGGCCATCGGGCCGCTGTGGGATTTCGCGGAGGCCGAATTACAGCGCCTCAACACCCAGGAGCGGGAATTCCATCGCACCTGGCCGCCCATGGATCAGCTCAACGTGCTCTTCCGGCGGTTTCTGGACGAGCTTTGGCGGGCGTGAGGGGAAGGCGACGACGGCCATTGCCCACATGCCGAGTGAACTCGGACGCTTCAGGAGCTACGCTCCGCCAAGTCGACCTGCGTCGACTCCAGGCTTCAGTTGTTTCAGAGGTTTTTATGCGAGCGAACAGAATCGAACTCTACGTCCACCTTGTCTGGGCAACCTGGGATAGGTTGCCACTGATTACGCCTCAAATCGAAGGTTCCCTCTATCGTTGCCTCGGCAGCGAGGCGCAAAAGATGAATTGTCGCGTTTTGGCCATCGGTGGCATGCCTGATCATGTTCACGTTTTGACGCGTATCCCCGCGACACTTCCTGTATCGAAACTTGCGCAACAGCTAAAAGGCTCCTCATCCCACTTCGTCAACCATGAACTCGTTACACAGCGATCTTTCAAATGGATGGGAGTCTACGGCGCTTTCAGCGTTAGCCGATGGGATGTGAAAAGAGTAATGGCGTACATCAATCATCAAAAGCAGCATCACCAAGTGAATGATTTGGTGACTGATTTGGAGGATTATCTTCGGTTTGAGGACAGGCGGGCTGAGTGAACTCTGTCTCTTTACACTCTTCGCACCGCAATGCAGGGGGCGAAGGCCCCCTTTGCGGCCGAAGGCCTGAAGCGCCCGAATTCCATTCGGCCCTGCCGCCATCGCACCTGGCCGCCCATGGATCAGCTCAACGTGCTCTTCCGGCGGTTTCTGGACGAGCTTTGGCGGGCGTGAGGGGAAGGCGACGACGGCCATTGCCCACATGCCGATCATCGCCGGGCGGACGTGGCAAACGCTTCAACCGAAAAAGGACGCACCCAATTGAAATTGCTGAATCGTAAGCGATCTTATTGTCTGGCTCCCTGATATCTGCTAGACTGAGTTGTTTGGTCCATCCAACCTGACTCACTCCATAACTTACAAGGAGAAACACTTATGGGTTATCCCTTTAAACTTCCCAAACTCAAGTACGAGTACAGCGCACTTGAGCCTCACATCGACACTCGCACCATGGGCATCCATTACGAGAAGCATCATGGCGGCTATGTGGCCAAGCTGAACGCGGCTCTGGAAAATTATCCTGCGCTCCATGATTATAGCCTGACCGAGCTTCTGATGAATCTCGACGCCCTGCCCGAGGAAATTCGCACGGCTGTACGCAACAATGGCGGCGGCCACGCCAACCATTCCATGTTCTGGAGCATTATGAGCCCCAAAGGCGGCGGCGCTCCCTCTGGCGCGCTGGCCGAGGCTATGAGCGCAGCTTTTGGCGATTTTGGCGATTTTCAGTCTGCGTTCAAGAAAGCGGCGCTGGGGCGTTTTGGCAGCGGTTGGGCCTGGGTGGTGGCCAATTCTCAGGGCGAACTCAGCATCATCAGCACGCCCAATCAGGATAATCCCGTCTCCCAGGGCCTCACCCCCATCATGGGCCTGGATGTGTGGGAGCACGCTTATTATCTGAATTATCAGAACCGCCGCGGCGATTACATCGATTCGTGGTGGAATGTGGTGGATTGGGACGCTGTCGGCGCCAACTTCGCCGCCCTGTAACCCCCAACATCCCCAGGATGACAGAAAGAGGTGCGGCGCACAGCGCAAGTGCGACGCACCTCTTTTGCTTTACGCCACTTCGGGCCAATCCAGAATCATTACCTTGACGGGGAAGTTGGGCGGGGTGCTGTTCAGGTCTTCGGAGATGATGGCGAGACCATCCGCCTGCACCATGGAAAGGAGAATGCCCGAGCCCTGGTCGCCCGTGAGATGCGCATAGGTCTGCCCGTCCTTTTCCTCCAGCCACACGCGCAGATAATGCCGCCGGTTGTCCTTGCGCTTCACTGCATCCACCAGGATGGCGTCGATGAGGGGCTTTTCGAGCTTCTTCTTGCCCAGCATGGTGAGGATGGCGGGGCGGGCGAAAAGCTCGAATGAGATGGTGGAAGAGACCGGATTGCCCGGCAATCCCAGCAGGGGGACGCCCTGGATTTCGCCGAAGGCCATGGGCTTGCCCGGCTTCATCCGCGCCCGCCAGAAGTGCATTTCGCCCTCTTTGGCCAGCACCTTCTTGACCACATCGAAATCCCCCATCGAGACGCCGCCCGAGGTGAGGATGAAGTCGGCGCCTGCATCCAGGGCCTCGCGAATTTTGTCGGTCAGGGCCTCGATGGTGTCGGGCGCGATGCCCATGCGGATGGGGACGCCGCCATATTTGCGGATGAGCGCGGACACGGTGTAGCCATTGGCGTCCCGGATTTTGCCCGGCTGCCAGGGATCGGTGATATCGATGACCTCATCGCCGGTGGAAAGCACGGCCACGCGCGGGCGGCGATGCACCAACGCGGTGGGACGCCCCAGGGCCGCCAACATGCCGATCTCCTGCGGGCGCAGGGTCTTGCCTTTTGGCAGCACCACCTGGCCCGCTTTCACGTCCTCGCCCGCATGGCGGATGTTCTTCCACGTGGCGTAGGGCTTGAAGACCAGCACCTCATCACCATCCACTTCGACGTTCTCGAAGGGGACGACCGCTTCGGCCCCTGGCGGGATGGGCGCGCCCGTCATAATGCGCACCGCTGTGCCGGGTTGGATGGGCTCTTCCAGCACATAGCCCGCTGCCAGATCCGCCACCACTTTCAGCCGGGCGGGCTTTTCGGGCGAGGCCTCCGCCACGTCGGCGACGCGCATCGCATAACCGTCCATGGCGGTGTTGGGGAGGGGCGGAATGTCCATCTCCGCCACCACATCCTCCGCCAGCACCCGGTCCAGCGCTTCCATGATGGGGATGCGTTCAGGTTCGAGGGGCTGAAAGTGTTCGAGAATGCGACGGCGCGCTTCTTCGACCGATAGCATGGGATAAACTTCGTTCATTGATTGCCTCCAGGTAAGATTGAACCAGTTTTCACCCCTGATGATAGCATGAACGCGCGTAATGTTGAAAGAACACAAAGGTCTCGGGTGCGTTTCAAAATTGGGGTGCGCTGGCCGACTGATGAATGTTGACAAAGTAGTCCTGTTTGGGTCAGGGCGCTTCGCGCCCGCGGCCAGCGCCGGGGGATGAAGTCCCCCGGCTAGAAACAGCGCCCCTGCGGGGCTAGCCGGATTTATCCGGCGCTGTTTTGTAGCCCGGCGACTTCATCGCCGGGCGGACGTGGCATACGCCACTCGGCAACGCTTGGCGACGGACGGTCGGCAAAATTTGCCCCCAAATTGGAACGCACCCAAGGTCTCGCCAGACCTCCGAAGTCTGCCAAACCGGCTACAACTCGATCTCTCGTCCCAGGCCCGCTTCCTGCGCCCGCTGCAACGCCCGGGCCGCCGCGGCAGCATCCTGCACCGCCAGTCCCACGCTCTTGAAAATGGTGATCTCCTCCGCGGACGTCCGGCCGGGAACTTGCTCCAGCGTCAACTGCCCCAGCGTCCCCGCCAGGTTGCTGGTGGAATACAGGCCCGCTCGAATGGGCTTGATGATGTCCCCCGCCTCGTGTGCGGCGGCCATAACGTCATCCACAAACACCCGGGCCCGCAAGATGGTGGCCGCGGGAGCCTCCTGCATGTCCCGGGTGTAAGCTCCCACCAGATTGATGTGCGCGCCGGGAGCCACATCGGCATCCAGAAACACAGGCGTGGCGCTGTCGGTGACCGTGGTGATGATGTCAGCGCCCTGCACGGCCTCGCGGACGCGGGCCGCCCGCGCGTTCACGCCCTCGCGTTGCAAGCGCTGCGCCAGGGCCTCGGCGCTGTCTCCGCTGCGACTGGCGATGCGCACCTCCTCGATTTTTCGCACGGCCAGCACCGCCCGCGCCTGATCATACGCCTGGCCGCCCGCGCCGATGAGCGCGAAGATGCGGCTCTCGGGCCGGGCCAGCAGTTGGGTGGCCAGACCGCTGGCTGCGCCAGTGCGGATGGCGGTCAGCGCGCCGCCCTCCAACAGCGCCCGAGGTTCTCCGGTGTTGGGATCCAGCGCGATGACCAGGCCGGTAACGACCGGCAGGCCGCGGGCGGGATTTTGGGGGTAAACCGAGACGATCTTCTGGGCCAGGGCCTCGCTGGTCGGCAGATATGCGGGCATGAACAGGCTGGTTCCGACCTGGGTGGCGATGACCAATCGTTGAGGAGATTGCGTCTGGCCTCGGGCCAGTTCGCTGAAAGCCTCGCGCATGGCGTCGATGGCTTCGGGCATGGGCAAGGCTTGCCTGACTTCGCTGGCGTTGAGTATTCGTAGTTTCATGGCTGGGAATATTGGGTGAGATGGGAATCGTCTATCGGGGACTGAATTGTAGCACTTTTTTGTGCGGAAGTGGTAGCGACCGGTCGGCGTCCGCCGGCGACCTAGTACAAGGAGGCGTAAGTCGTTGTATCGTTAGCTGCTTGCGCTTGCGCCCGCCGGATTCGCAATCCGGCGGGTTGAACGGGAAAAATGCGCCGGAACCACCTGAATGGTTTTTCGGTTGTCGTACAACCTTCGCGTAGTCAATCACTATCCATCCCCCACCGCCTTGCGCAAGTTGCGATACCAAACCGATTTCTCGCCAAAGCCCGAGGCGATAATGAACAATGATCAAAAACGATGATGGGAGAGGGGGGTTCTCGACATAAAATAATATGATGAAAATGTAACGCAGTGCGAAGGGGGTGTAAGCCTGTGCCGCGAAGGCATCCTAAAAAAATCCTCTGCAAACCAGCGGCTCCCTCCTGCAAAAGAGCGAAGTGACTTGGTGGGGGAGGGCCGGGGTGGGGGCGAAGCTCTGGCGGCCCGGCAGATTCCCGGCGATGAAGTCGCCGGACGAACGTGGCGAACGCCACGATGAACGATTTAAGTGTGCGATAAAGCCTTTCCAGTCGCATCGAAAATGTTGTATAATCACAGATGTTCTGGCGCTTGCAAGTTGGATAATCGTCCCCCGACCCCCAGACCACGGTTCTTCCATTGTCCCTCTTCGTTGTCGTCATTCTGATCACGGTCACCGCCGTCATCGCCCTGGTCGTCTATTGGCTCTTTTTTCTCACCCTGGAGTCTGGCGAAAATTATTTTGGCTGCCTTTCATGCCATTTTTTGACACGAATTGAGCTAATTTGACGAATTTTTCTTCCATTTTTCGCAAAATTCGTGTCAATTCGTGTCAGAATTCGAAAAACGCCAGTGTCCAGTCTCACCGAAGGCGCATATCTGGGAGAGAAGGTCGTCGTCTGGCTTTACGATTTATACGCCCGGCGCTATGACGCCATCAAGGAGTGGGATATCCAGGATGAGATCGATCCTCCCTTTGGCCCCCACCCCGACCCTCCCCCGATACTCGCTGCGCTCGTGTTCGGGGGAGGGAGATCCTCATCTGCCCGACAGATTTGCAATCCAGCGGGCTCCTCCCCCTGCAAGGCGTCAGCCGAAGCGGGGGGAGGCCGGGAGGGGGGCATGTTGCCGGACCGAATTTGAAATTGATGGATCATTTTTCCGCCCCTGAGTGTTCAGGGGATGCAATAGCGCTACATGGATAACCTGATTGCCATCTTCAGCCAGTTTAGCTGGCCCAAAAGCGCCATCGACATCTTGTTGGTGACCGCGGTTTTCTACGCCCTGCTGCGGCTGTTCGCCGGTACGCAAGCCGTACAGCTTTTGCGCGGCCTGCTGATCATCTTTTTGATCATCGCCCTGTTGGGCAGCTTCACCGGCCTGACCGCGTTCAGTTGGCTCATCAGCGCCTCCTCGCTGGCCATTCTCATCGCCCTGCCCGTCATCTTTCAGCCCGAATTGCGTCGGGCGTTGGAGAAGGTGGGGCGCACCGAGGTGTTCTTTGGCAGACAACGCCGGAGCACAGGTTATTCGCGCATCATCAGCGAGCTGATCTCGGCCACGATGCGTATGTCCAAATTGCGCTACGGCGCCATCATCGTGCTGGAAGACAGGATCGTTTTGGACCCGTACATCGAGACCGGCGTCCCCATCGATTCAGCGGTCAACCGCGAGCTCCTCATCACCATTTTCTATCCGGGCACGCCCCTGCACGACGGCGCTGTCATCATTCGCGGCGCTCGCATTGTGGCCGCGGCCTGCGTGCTGCCTCTTACGCAACGCCCGCTGCCCGACACCTCGCTGGGCACCCGGCATCGGGCCGCCCTCGGCGTCACCGAAGACACCGACGCCCTGGCCATCGTGGTCAGCGAGGAGACCGGCAGCATCTCCGCCGCCCGCAATGGCCGCATGGCCCGCCGTCTGGATGAAAAACGGCTGCGACGCATCCTCGAACGCTTTTACGAGGCCCGCCGCGATCTCTTCGATTCGGAGGAGACGATATGACCAACGGCGATGCAGTCAGCTCCCGGGCGTTGTGGATGGATCGGCTGGGCACTCTGGCCCTGGCCCTGGTCCTTGCCATCGTCGTTTGGGTGGTGGCCGTGCAGCGGGAGAATCCCGTGGTCACCGCGCTGATCTCGGGCGTTCCCGTGCGGGTGCAGAAGCCGCCCTCCGCTCTGGTCTTCGCCGAGCAACAACCTGAGCTTCCCAACACCGTGGATGTGCGCGTCCGCGGGCCCCAGGGCGTGCTCAACAATCTCACACCCTCCGACTTCACCGCCACCATCGATCTCTCCAGCCTGGAAGCGGGCGCGCAGGAAGTCCCCATCCGGGTGCAGACCAACGTGGCCAGCGTCCACATTCTGAACATCTACCCCGATGCGGTCGTGGTGCAACTGGTGCGCAAGGTCGAGAAGGACGTGCCGGTGGTCGCCAACCTCATTGGCGATCCTCCCTTCGGCTTTATTGCGGGTGCGCCAGTGATCACGCCCACCGTGGTCACCGTGCGCGGGCCCGAGCCCAAGGTGGAGCAGGTCGCCCGGGCCGAGATCGCGGTGCGGCTCACCGACGCCCGCGAGGATGTCAAGGTCAATGATTTCGTGACCTTGCGAGACGCCAACGGCCTGGTCATCTCGGGCCTTGAGGCGGAGCCCGCCACCGTCACCGCCCTGGTTCCGGTGGAGCAGCGTCAGGGGTTCGCCGAAAAAACCGTTTTGCCCAAGATCAAGGGACAGCCCGCGGCCAACTATCGCATCACCGGCATCACCGTTGATCCCACCACCGTGACTCTCTTTGGCGATCCCGACACGCTGAAGGAGATGCCGCCCTTTGTGGAAACCATCCCGATGAATATCTCGGGAGCCACGGACGATGTGGAGGAGATGGTGCCCATCATCGCGCCCAAATCCGTGGCCGCGGTGGGCGGCGCACAATCGGTCGTCGTGCACGTGCGCATCGAGCCCATCGAAGGCAGCCTCACCATGACCTTGCGGCCCATGGTGCAGGGCCTCAACCCCGATCTGCGGGTGGAGAGCATCTCGCCCCGCACCATCGACGTGATCCTGCAAGGCCCGCTACCCAAGCTGCAATCCCTCACCGCCGATGTCAATGTGCGGGCGGTGCTCAATCTCTCGGGCCTGGAGGCGGGCGCTCACACCGTCATCCCCGTGTTGGTGCTGCCCGAGGGCGTCACCGTGCAGACCGTGCTGCCCGAATCGGTGCAGGTCACCATCGTCGCCCGACCAACGCCGACGCCCACGCCCCGTGCGACAAAACCCGCGACGCAGGCGACTTCCACGCCAATATCCACCCTCACGCCCACGCCCGCGGCCACCGCCACGCCATCAAAGTAGATATTATTGGAAACAACCCACGGTGAGGCGGACTCTCAACTTTTCGCTGGACTTTGCCCCCACCCCAGCCCTAGAAGACAGACAGACTACCTTAGCAGTTACAAAGATTTATCCGTGTTTCCTCCCATCCGTGTCGGGTGAACAGGACTACGTTAGCAGTTACAACAACCTTCTTATTTCCGATAGCGCCTAACAGACATTACGCTCACCCATGACCAAACATCAGCCCAAACCCATTGTCGCCCTGGTAGGACGCCCCAACGTGGGCAAATCCACCCTGTACAATCGTCTCATCGGCCAGCGACAGGCCATCGTCGAAGATATGCCCGGCACCACCCGGGATCGCCTTTATGGCGACGCTGAGTGGAATGGCGCGTCTTTTGTCGTCGTTGACACCGGCGGCATCGAACCGCTGAAGGAGCGGAGCGGCCGTCAGGTCGCCGCGTCCTACGATCCCCTGGCTTCCGCCTCCAAGGGCTTTGTCGCCGAAATCCGTTCGCAGGCTGAGCAGGCCATCGAAGAGGCTGATGTCATCGTCTTTTTGGTGGACGCCAAGGAAGGGCTCACCGCCGCGGATGAGGAGGTGGCGGGCCTGCTGCGCGAGACGGACAAGCCCGTGATCCTGGCCGCCAACAAGGCGGATAACGCGGAGCGTCGCATGAATGCGCTGGAGTTCTACGCGCTGGGCCTGGGCGATCCCTATCCCATCTCCGCCTATCACGGCACCGGCACGGGGGATCTGCTGGATGTGGTGGTGGCGCATCTGCCCCAAACGCCCGCGCCGGAGGATGAGGAGGATGACGCGCTGCGCATCGCCATCGTGGGACGCCCCAACGTGGGCAAATCCTCGCTGTTGAACGCGCTGCTGGGGCAGGAGCGGGCCATCGTCAGCGACATCGCTGGCACCACCCGCGACGCGGTGGATACGCATCTCACCTGGGATGGCAAGGATGTGGTGCTGGTGGATTCCGCGGGCATCCGGCGGCGCGGACGCATCGAGAAGGGCGTGGAAAAGTACAGCGTGATGCGGGCGCTGCGGGCTATTGGGCGTTCCGACGTAGCGCTGCTGGTGCTGGACGCCACCGAGGGCGTCACGGCTCAGGATGCGCACATCGGCGGCTACATCCTGGAGGAGGGCCGCAGTTTGATCATCGTGGTCAACAAGTGGGACGACATCGAAAAGGACACCCACACCATGGCCGAGTACAACAAAAGCCTGCGTCAGGAGTTGAAATTTCTGGATTACGTGCCCGTGCTCTACGTCTCGGCTCTCACCAGGCAGCGCGTCAATCAGATTTTGCCCACCGCGCTGCGGGTGAAGGAGGAGCGGGAGATGCGTCTGCCCACGGGCGAGCTCAATCGCCTGTTGCAGGACGCGGTGGCGGCCAATCCGCCCAAGACTTTCAAGGGGCGGCGGGCGCGTTTTTACTACGTCACCCAGGCCAGTGTTGATCCTCCCACCTTCGTTTTCTTCGTGAATGATCCCCGGGCCGTGCATTTCACCTACATGCGCTATCTGGAGAACAAAATTCGGGAGCGCTATCCGTATGAGGGCACGCCCATCCGGCTGAAGCTGCGAGGCAAGGAGCGTTCGTAGGGATGGCCCGCCTGCGAGGATGGCCGCAGCTCGCCACGCTCTTCGCGTTGGCCCTGGCCCTGGGGTATCTGGCCTGGCTGGGATGGGGATTGCTGCCCGGCCGCGCATCGCCCGTGAGCGATGGCTTCGACGGCGCGCGGGCGCTGGTCCTGGCCCAGGATATCTGCGAGATCGGCCCGCGGCCCGCTGGCTCGCCCGAAAACGACCAGACCGCGAATCTAATCCTCGAAGAGCTGCGTCGGCAGGGCTGGAAGACGGCCGAGGAGGATTACGCCGCGGGCGATATGCGCCTGCGCAACGTGGCGGGCCTGGCTGGCGGCGCTGAAGGCCCGCTGCTGGTCATCGCCACGCACTACGATTCCCGCAGCATCTCCGACGCCGATCCTGATCCCGCGCGGCGCACCCAGCCCTCGCCCGGCGCGAATGACGGCGCTTCGGGCGCAGCCGTGCTGCTGGAGCTGGCCCGAGTCATGGATATCGAGCATCTGCATCATCGCGTGTGGCTGCTTTTTCTGGATGGCGAGGCCGAAGCGGGCCTGCCTTCGTGGAAAGAAGCCTCGGGCGCAAGGCAGTTCGCGGATGGACGGCAGCCGGACGCGATAATTTACCTGAACCTGGTCGGCGCGACCGACGCCGTATTTCCCCGCTTGCCCGACGCCACGCCCGAGCTGCAAGAACAGCTCTGGGACCTGGCGGATGAGCTGGGCCTGGGGGATCGCTTTGTGGACGAGACCGGGCCGGCCGTCAAGGATGCGCATCTCGTCTTCCTGCAGGCCGAAATCCCCACCGCCGAGATCATCCAGCCCGATTATCCCTACGCCCGCACCACCGAGGACGACTGCGACAAGCTGGACGCGTCCACGCTGCAAGCCGTGGGCCTCCTGCTGGAAAGCTACATCGAAGCTAACTCTGATTGAGGAATCTCCGTAGATCAGTTTTTTCTGTCAGGACTGCGCGGGAGGCCAAGCCCGTAATGCGTGATCCGTGATGCGTGACGATCTCACGCATTACGCATTACGCATCACGCCCATTGCAGACTCGCCCAACGTTGGCTCCGCCAACCTTCATTTGCTACGTCATTCCGAATGACGCAGGAGAGATTGTCTTGATTTTATCTGCGTAGATCAGTTTTTTCTGCGTCATCTGCGTTCCATCATGCCCAAAAACCCCATCAAACTCAAACCCATCATCGAACGCGGGCTGCTGGTGGGCGTCGCCATCAAAGGACAGCCCGCCCCCTTCACGCTGGATGACAGCCTGGACGAGCTGGCGCGCCTGGCCGAAACCGCGGGCGTGACCGTCGCAGGCCGTTTGACCCAAACCCTGGAGCGGCCCAATCCCGCCACCCTCATCGGCAAGGGCAAGCTGGAGGAGCTGGTGAGCGTCGTTCGGGGCGAAGACATCCAGGTGGTCATCTTCGACGACGAGCTCAGCCCCCGGCAGCAACGCGAGATCGAAAGGGCCATCGATGACGAGAACGTGAAGGTGCTGGATCGCACCGCGCTCATTCTCGACATCTTCGCCCAGCACGCGCACACGAAGGAGGGCGCGCTGCAAGTGGAGCTGGCCCAATACGAATATCGTTTGCCCCGGCTCACCCGGGCCTGGACGCATCTCGCCCGGCAGGCGGGGGGACGCGCAGGAGGAGCCAGCGGCGGCGTGGGCGTGCGCGGGCCCGGCGAAACCCAGCTCGAAATCGACCGGCGGGAGATCAGCCGCAAGATCGCGCAGCTCAAGCGGGAGCTGGCGGACGTGCGGGCGCATCGCGAGCGCTATCGGGCGCGACGCCGGGAATCGCATCTGCCCCTGGTCGCGCTGGTGGGATACACCAACGCGGGGAAATCCACCCTGCTCAACACGCTCACCCCGGCCCGGGTGCTGGCCGAAGACAAGCTCTTCGCCACCCTGGATCCCACCACCCGCAAGGTGCTTCTGCCCTCGGGCCGGGAAGCCCTCATCACCGACACCGTGGGCTTCATCCAGAAGCTGCCCACCGACCTGGTGGCCGCTTTTCGGGCCACGCTGGAGGAAATCCTGGAGGCCGATCTCATCCTGCACGTGGTGGACGCGTCTCACCCCAACGCGCTGGAGCAGGCAGCGGTGGTGGAGGAGGTGCTGGATGACCTAGGCGCGGGGCACATCCCCGCGGTGACCGCCTTCAACAAGATCGACCTGCTGCCGGGCGGCGAGTCGCCCCCCGAACTGCGTGAAGACTACCCGGACGCCGTCGCCATCTCCGCGCTCCAGGGCCGGGGGATGGACGCCTTGTTGCAGCGCATCGATGCCACCCTCATCGCCCGCATGAGGCCCGCGCAGGTCTTCATCCCCTACGACCAGGGCGAGCTGGTGGACCTTTTCCACACCTACGGGGTGGTGGAGGAGGAGCGCCACGAGGGCGCGGGCGTGCGCATCAGCGGGCGCCTGCCGCAAACGCTGGCGGGCCGCTTCGAATCTTACGAGATATGACGGGAAACAGCCCTTGTCGTCAACGCTATCTTGACATAAGACCTGATTGGGAAGGAGGAATGTGTTGATATGCTGATTGGGGGATGCGGGCCCGCTGCATCGACGCTGCTTGAACCCGCTTTGCGTTGTGAGTGGCGCAAGTAGACATTCCCTCAGCGCGAGTAGGGGATAGACATAAAATCTGGCGGGGACATGCAGTGGGGTGGGGGAGACGTGCGGCTAGAAACAGCGCCCCTGCGGCGCTGTCCGGATTTATACGGCGCTGTCCTGTAGCCCGGCGAATTCATCACCGGGCGGACGTGGCAGGGGGATTTCTCGGTCGCTGCGCTCCCTCGAAATGACGCCAGAGATGCAACTTTATGTCACCTAGAACCCTCACATATTGGTGATCACTATGACAGTTATGTCTTCTTATGGCGCAAAATGACATTTTATTCGACATAAAGGATGAGATTTGTGGGATATTGTGGGAAAATGTGGGATATTGCCCGATTTTCGTCAAATCTGCAGGAATCTCTAATTTTCTCATCGCGTGGCCAGCCTCAATTGCAAAATTCCGGACGCATTGCTACAATCAGGCCCGTCAGGCCACGAATGTGACATAATCGAAACCGCACTTCCCACGCCCCGTCACCGAGATCATTCAATTTACGCCAACGTTATGTCAAAAACAAACCCCTCATCCCCCGTCACGGTTGTCTTCCTGCCATCGGGTCGCCGCGGCGTCTTTTCTCGCGGAATCAGTATCCTGGACGCCGCCCGTCAACTGGATGAGCCCATCGAAAGCATCTGCGGCGGGCGACTCGCCTGCGGCAAATGCCAGGTGCAAATCGAGACAGGCGCTTTCGCCCGGCTGGGCGTGCGCTCCGGGCCCGAGCATGTCTCCCCTATCACCGACCAAGAGCGGGCGTGGCTCGAAAACCAGCCCTCCTCCCCCACTCTGCTGCGCCTGGCCTGCAACGCCCGTATTCTCGACGATGTCGTCGTCTTTGTGCCCGAACATGCGCGTATTCATCAGCAGGTCGTTCGCAAAGATGCAACGGTTCGCGTCATTCAGGTCGCTCCGACGATACGACAAGTTTATGTCGAGCTGGAGCCCCCCGCCATGGCCGAACGGCAGAGCGATTGGGAGCGTCTGCGGCGGGCGCTGGTCGAGCAGTGGGGCCTGAATCCCGCCGAACTGGAACCCGCCCCCGCGCTTTTGCGAAAATTGCAGGATGAATTGCGCGCAGGTGAGTGGAAGGTTACGGTCATTTTGTGGCGCGAAAACCGGGTGATGGACCTGCGGGCCGGGTATCAGGAGGGGATTTGGGGGCTGGCGGTGGATGTGGGCAGCACCACCATTGCCGCCTATCTCTGCGATCTGCAAACGGGTGATCTCCTGGCCTCGGATGCGACCATGAATCCTCAGATCACCTACGGCGAAGACCTGATGAGCCGGATTAGCTATGCGACAGGCAACGCCGACGGTCTCAAGAAACTGCACGGTTCGGTGCTGAAGGCCTTCAGGCGTCTGGCCAGCAGCGTGGCCCGGCAGGCAGGCATCCTCACCGTCGATATTCACGAGGCGGTGGTGGTGGGCAACACCACCATGATCAATCTCTTCCTCGGCATCCCGCCCAAATATCTGGGCGAAGCGCCCTTTGCCCTGGCCCGCCGCGAGGCCCAGGACTGGCCCGCGGCCGAGCTCAATCTGCGCCTGCATCCGGCCGCCAATCTGCACATCCCGCCCGCGGTGGCGGGGCACGTGGGGGCCGATCATGTGGCTGCGCTGCTGGCGGCCGAGCCTTATGAGCAGCCGGGCGTCACCCTGCTGGTGGATGTGGGCACCAACGCCGAGATCGCACTATGGGATGGTCGCCAGCTTTACAGCGCCTCCTCCCCCACCGGCCCCGCGTTCGAGGGCGCGCAGATCAGCCACGGCATGAGGGCCGCGCCCGGAGCCATCGAGCGCGTGCGCATCGACCGGGAAACCGGGGCCGTGCGCTATAAAATCATCGGCGAGGAGCGCTGGAGCGATGCGTGGACGCCCGACCAGCCGCCCGCGCTCTCCCCCACCGGCATTTGCGGCTCGGGCGTCATCGAGGCCATCGCCGAGATGTTTCTGGCGGGCGTCCTCCTGGCGGATGGGCGTTTCAATCCCCGCATCGAGCATCCGCGCATCCACTGGCAGGGCAAGCGGGCGCGGTTCACCCTGGCCACCGAGGAGGAGGTGGCGTCGGGGCATCCCATCGTCATCACCCAGGAGGATGTGCGGGCCGTGCAACTGGCCAAGGCCGCGCTCTATGCGGGCTGCAAGACGCTGATGCACGAGGCGGGCGTGGAAAAACTGGATCGCGTCCTGCTGGCGGGCGCGTTCGGCAGCTACATCGATCCCTTCCACGCGCTGGTGCTGGGTTTGGTCCCCGATGCGCCCCTGGAGGAAGTGCAGGCCGTGGGCAACGCCGCGGGCGACGGCGCTCGCATCGCCCTGCTCAATCGCGAAAGGCGACGGGCCGCGCAACAACTGGCCCGCTCAGTTCGTTATGTCGAGACAGCCGCCAACGACTTCTTCCAGGACGCGTTCATCGCCGCCATCGCCATCCCCCACCAGCATGATTCCTTCCCGCACATCGCCCGATGGCTGCCCGAGCCCGTCGTGCGGCCCCGAGGCCGGGCAAGGCGCTCTCGCCGCCGCACGAAATGATTGCTATGCGTCTCCTAACCCGGACAAGCCGAAACCAAAAAAGCTAATCTCACGCAAAGCATGTCCTGAGCGCAGCCGAAGGGTCGCCAAGACGACAAGTTTTTTCTTTGCTTTTTTCCTTTGCGGCTCTGCGTCTTACTGCATTTCACCCGAACCGGTTGGTTTGGGGCCAAAAGCGACGACTTCTTGCCCACATTGTTGCTCTTTGCGCTTCAATGTCCGATACAACCTCCGCAAGTCGAAATCAAATTGTGCCGCCAGGGCCTCGCGCACGCGACGCACTTCTTTCACGATGGGATCATCATACATCATCTTTCACTCCAAAAGCTCTTGGGGGGTGCAAATAATCGGCGGCTCATAACCCGCCATTCGGCAAACCTGCTCGATTCCGGAACGCATGACCGCGTTGGCGATGTGTTTGAAGTTCCATGTGAGCAGATAATCCATGCCGTGGAACGTTGCGACAGCAATATGGAACGCATCGACAGCCGCCTTGGGAGGAATCGGTCCATCACGCACCAGCTTTTCCGCTAGGTGCGCGCTTTCCTCGGTCAAACTCAACAATCGAAGTTATGGCGATAGTTTTCCCACCAATCATGGCTGCACTGAAAAAACCTTCAACACGGAGGCACAGAGTGCACGGAGGAAGAAAAAGGTGAGATTTGGAGAGGAATTTCTCTGTGAACTACCACTATTTTCTCCGTGTCCTCCGTGTCTCTGTGGTGAAATGACCTTTTTGCAGTGGAGCCAATCATGGGTGATCTGTTGATGTGCGGCGATGATTAATCGCGACTGGTGCGAGAGGTGAGATAGCTGATGATGGAGGTTTCGAGATATACTTTGGGCTTCATGGTTCCGTGTGTATCTTATCACGCCCGCCCCTTCGTGTCAATGCTCTTTTTATGACATCTGGAATCCCTGTTCGCCAGACATTTCGCTGTGCTAACATGAAATTGTAACGACGATACCAAAACATGATCTGCATCATATTGACCACAGACAAAAAAGATTAAAATACGGTGAGTGTACGTATCCGGAAATGCGGATACGTTGTTTATGTTCACCCAAGGAGCGCCCCTGATGATTCCCCGCCGAGCGGAGATCGCCCGAATGCATGCCGAGCTATGCTCCGGCATTTCCGACCCCAACCGCATCGCCATCCTCTATGCACTTTCGGAGCGCCCCAGCAACGTCACAGACCTGACCTCACGCCTGCGTTTGCCTCAATCCACCGTCTCGCGACATCTGCGCATCCTGCGCAACAGCGGATTGGTCACCTTTGAGCGGCGTGGACGCGAGGTCATTTATGATCTCAGCGACAATCGCGTCATCCAGGCGCTGGAGCTCCTGCGCGACGTCCTGAACCAGCGCATCAGCACGCATTCTCAATTACTGGAACAAACGCTATCACCATCAAAGGAGGCAAGCTAACTCGCAAAAACGCAAAAACCATCATCGCACCAAACTCAAAATCGCTTTTTGTTTTCTGGCCAGAAAATGAAACACATCATCATTCATCAAACACTCACTTTTTCAGCCTTCCCGCTCGCTGAATCAAAAAAACTCTCCAGCAGGAAGCCTGACCCCATACACACTAACATCATAGTGAGGTAAGGCTTATGCTTCATGGCAAAAAAAATTGGATTATAGGCGTTCTCATCACCCTGATCATCTTTGGGGTCCCCATCGCCTTGGTTGCCATCCCCAAAGCTGCATCCCAACAAATCGACAACCCACGCACCAATCTTCCCAAACATCCGGTTCCCACTGATCATAGCGGCTTTTTTGCAAACGCCGATTTCAAAACGGGGCAGGATGTCACCGAGGCCTGTCTCACCTGCCACCCCGAGGCGGGCGAAGACATGATGAAAAACAACCACTTCACCTGGACGCACGAATACTCGCTGGATGAAGTTCCGGGCGTGCATGACAACGTGCTGGGGTTGAAAGAGCCGGTCAAAACGGGCAAAGGTTATGTAATCAACAACTTCTGCATCACCATCAGGCCCAACTGGCCCGCTTGCACCGCCTGCCACGCCGGATATGGCTGGGAAGATGACAATTTCGATTTCTCCGATCCCAAGAACATCGATTGCCTGGCCTGCCATGACAATACCGGATATTATGTCAAAGCAAAGTCTGGCGTCCCCGCCAAATCGGTTGATCTGGTCAATATCGCCAAGCACGTGGGCAATCCCACCCGACTCAATTGCGGGACCTGCCACTTCCGCGGCGGCGGCGGCGATGCTGTCAAACATGGCGATCTGGACAACTCTCTCATCAATCCCACCCGGGAGCTGGATGTGCACATGGGCGGCGAAGGCATGGTCTGCACCGACTGCCATCGCTATGAAGGCAACCACGTCTTCAAGGGCCGCTCTATCAGCGTCAGCCTGGACGACAAAAATCAGGCCCGCTGCACCGATTGTCACAGCGAAACCCCGCATCAGGACGATCGGCTGAACATGCACACCAAGACGGTGGCCTGCCAGACCTGCCACATTCCCAACTTCGCCCGCAAAGAGGCCACCAAAACCTATTGGGATTGGTCTCAGGCGGGCAAAGACCTGCCCATCACCAATCCGCATGAGTATCTGAAGATCAAGGGCAAATTCGTCTACGAGCGAGACGTGGCTCCCACCTACGCCTGGTACAACGGCGGCGTCAAGGATCGCTATCTCGTCGGCGACAAATTCGATCCATCGCAGGAGTTGGCGCTGAATCCGCCCGCGGGCGACATCAACGACCCCACCGCCAAAATTTTCCCCTTCAAGGTGCATCACGCCACGCAACCTTATGACAAGAAGTACAACATCCTGCTGACGCCGCACACCTACGGGCCCGGCGGCTATTGGAGCGACTTCGATTGGGATAAAGCGCTGCGAGATGGCGCGGCGGCCTTTGGTCTGCCTTACAGCGGCGATTTCGGCTTCGCTCGCACCGCCATGTATTGGCCCACCACCCACATGGTGGCTCCCAAAGAAGACGCCCTGCAATGCAACGCCTGTCACACCCCCGATGGCAAGCCCGGCCGCCTGGACTGGAAGGCCCTGGGCTATGAAGGAGATCCCATGATCTACGGCAGCCGTAAAGTCAACCTCGAAACCGCCAATGCTCAGCCAGGAGGCCAACAATGACGCATCACAGCTTCAAGCGCTATTTGGGGCTGATGGCGTTGGCGCTGATACTGGCCCTCGCCACCCTGGGCGTCGCCTCCGCCCAACCCTCCCCCATTCATCCCACCTTCCCGTTGCTGGATGAAGACGGAGTCAACGTCCTCGATTCTGGCAAACCCATCTCAGTTATGCAGACCTGCGGCGGCTGTCACGACAGCGAGTTCATCGAAAAGCACAGCTTCCATAGCCAGGTCGGATTGAACGAAATGTTCCCCGCAGGAAAGGCCCCCTCGGGCCGCCCGTGGGACACCAGCAAAGGCCTCTTCGGCCTGTGGGACCCCATCACCTACCGTTATCTCAGCCCGCCGGAAGACAAGACCATCGATCTGACCACGGCCGGCTGGATTCAGGTGTATGGAACGCATCACGCCGGTGGCGGGCCCGCTGCCGTCAGTCGCAACGGCATGCCGTTGAAGGATATGGCTGGCGGCGCCGATAATCCAGAGACCAGCATCCTCAATCCAGAAACAGGCGAATTGGAGCCCTGGAACTGGAAGGAATCGGGGACGGTGGAGATGAACTGCTTCCTCTGCCATACGCCCGAGCCCAACAATCAGGCCCGCATAAGCACGCTGGAGAAGGGCGACTTTGGATGGGCCAACACCGCCACCCTGGTCGGCACAGGCATCGTGCAGCCCAGTCCCGACGGCAATGGCATGGTTTATAACAAAGACGCATTCGATGAGCAGGGCAACCTCAAACAAGACGCCCTACCCATTCAGAGTCCTTCCAGCAGCAACTGCGGTCAATGCCACGGCGAGGTGCAGAGCGACATCACCACAGCTCTCTCCTACCGCGACTTCGACGAAAACGACTGGAACACCCTGCGCACGGGCCAGATTTTCTCGGGCCAGCGCATCTCGGATAGCGCCTTGAACATCAAGGGCAAGAGCGAACTCAAACGCTCGTGGGACGTTCATGCCGAGCGCAATCTCAAATGCACCGATTGTCACTTCGCCCTGAACAACCCCGCTTACTACGAGCCGCCCAAGGAGCTGAATCCCAAGCATCTCGTCTTCGAACCGCGGCGGCCCGACACCGCCGATTATCTGCAAAAACCCATCCATGATTTCGCTCGCGGCGCGGTCACCAAAGACGAGGTGGGCTCCGCCTTCACCGAGAGCATGCGCCGCTGCGAATCGTGCCACGACTATAAATCCACTCACTCGTGGCTGCCTTACGAAGATCGACACGCCCAGAAACTGAGTTGCGAAGCCTGCCACATCCCGGCCATGCACGCCACCGCCATCCAGCAAAACGACTGGACGGTAATCGATGAGGAAGGCAAGGGCATTCTCACCTACCGCAACGTCACGGGCGACGGCAATCCGCACAACCCCTACAACATGATGGAGGGCTTCAAGCCCATCCTGCTGCCCCGCTACGACACCGAGGGCAATCTCAAGCTGGCCCCCTTCAATCTGATCAGCTCCTGGTACTGGGTTTATGGCGATCCCGCCCGCCCGGTGCGCCAGATGGATCTGAAAAAGGCCTTCTTCGACGACAAGGGCGATTACAAGCCCGAAATTGTGTCCGCTTTCGACGTCAACGGCGATGGACGCCTGACAAAGGTCGAGCTTCGCATCGACAATGAGGAGAAGGAGAACGTGGTGCGGGCGCAGTTGGAGGCCCTGGGCCTGAGCAATCCCCGCATCCAGGCCGAGGTGCAGCCTTACAGCATCTCCCACGACACCACCTGGGGAGAATACTCCACCCAGGATTGCACCGCCTGCCACAGCGACAGCTCGCGCGTCTCCGATGCGCTGATGCTTGCCAGCTACACCCCAGGCGATGTCACGCCCGCGCTGGTGGGGGATGTGAACATGGAGCCCACCGGCGATATGATCAAGGATGAGAACGGGGCGCTGTACTTCAGGCCCGACACCGCCAAGGAAGGGCTGTATTTGCCCGGCCACGATCGGGTGAAGTGGATCGACTGGTTGGGCGTGCTGATGCTGCTGGGCGTTTTCGCCGGGGTGTTCGTCCACGGCGGTTTGCGCATGTACGCCGCGGCCCACGGGGCGATCACGCATCATGGCCCCACCCGCAAGCTCTACCTCTACACCTTCTACGAACGCTTCTGGCACTGGACGCAGGCCATCGCCATTATCCTGCTGATCTTGACGGGCATCGTCATTCATCGCCCCGATATGTTCGGCGCATTCGATATGGGCGCAGTGGTTCCCGTCCACAACGTGCTGGGCTTCCTGCTGCTGTTCAACGCCTTCTTCGCTCTCTTCTACTTCCTGGCCGGACATTCCATCCAGCAGTTCCTGCCCGAGCCCAAGGGCTTCTTCCATCAGTCGCTGCAACAGGCCATGTTCTACGGAAGGGGCATCTTCAAGGGCGAGCCTCATCCATTCGAGAAGAACGAAAAGCGCAAGATGAACCCCTTGCAGCAGATGACCTACCTGGTGATCCTCAACGTGTTGTTGCCGTTGCAGATCATCACCGGCATCCTCATCTGGGGCGCGCAGCGATGGCCCACCCTCTCCGAGGCCATCGGCGGTCTGCGCTACATCGCTCCGCTCCACACCTTCATCGCCTGGTCCTTCGCCGCCTTTGTGATCATGCACATGTATCTCACCACCACCGGCCATACGCCGCTGGCGGCCATCGAGGGCATGATCACCGGTTGGGAAGAAGTGGAAGTCGAGGAAGAAGACCACATGACCACTGTCTAACGCACGAAGACGCGGCGGTCTGTTTTTCTTCGCAGACCGCCGCGCTCGATAAAAAGGAGGCATCTCTTTATGACTGCTGCAACCACAACCGAGACAAAACAGAAAAAGAAACGGCAGCCCAAGCCCTTCACCAACTCGCTCATCGCCGGCGTCATCCTTGGTCTGGTGCTGTTCCTGGTCTACTTCTTCACTGGCGATGGTCTGGGAGCCTCGGGCGGCGCCAACCGCATCGCCATTGGGCTGGCCAAGATCGTGGCTCCGGGCTGGGTGAACAGCACGCCCTATCTCATCAAATATGGCGGCGGCTCCAAAAACCCGCTGGATTCCTTCATTGTCATGCTGGATATCGGCGTACTCATCGGCGGTTTTCTCTCCGCCTGGTTCTTTGGCCGCTTCAACATCGAAACCGTCAAAGGTCCGCGCGTCACCTTCTCCGCCCGCTGGATCATCGCCTTCTTCGGCGGCACGCTGGCTGGCTTCGGCGCCCGGATGGCCCGGGGCTGCACCTCTGGTCAGGGGCTCAATGGCGCGGCCACCCTTTCGGTTGGCAGTTGGGCTTTTCTGCTGGCATTCTTCGCCGGGGGCTATCTGCTGGCCTATTTCGTCCGCCGACTTTGGTTCTGATCCTCGGCACATGACACCTTTGCATTCTTTACTAGGAGGCATTTATGGCGCCTTTTGATCCTGTAGCAATTCTGGGCAAACCCATGGGCTACATGGTTTTCGTCTTGTTCGGCATGGCCTTCGGCGCTTCTCTCGAGATCGCCGGGTTCGGCGTTGCCCACAAGCTCGTTGGCCAGTTCTATTTCAAAGATCAAACTGTATTCAAAACGATGTTCACCTCGGTGCTTGTGGCCATGGCCCTGCTCTTCCTCACCATCGGCCTGGGGTGGCTGGATTATGACCGCATCTTCGTTCCTCCCACCTATCTCTGGCCCGGCATTCTGGGCGGCCTGCTTCTGGGGTTTGGCATCATCATCGGAGGCTACTGTCCGGGCACCTCGCTGGTGTCCACATCATCGGGCCACCTGGACGGCGTCTTCTTTGTGGCGGGCGTCATGGCGGGCGGCCTGCTCTTCGGCAGCGTTGTCGACGCCTTTTGGGGATTTTACAACGCCAGCTTCATGGGCCGTTTCACCCTGTCCGAGTGGCTGGGGCTGCCCACCGAAGTCATCGTCGCCATCGTCATCGTATTTGGCCTGATGCTGGTTTGGGGCTCCGATCTCATCGAGAAAGCGTGGAAACGCCGCGAGGGCATGTTGACGCCCGAGGAGAGCAAGAAAGACAAGCGCATTCTGCTCATTATCTCGGTGGCGCTGCTGGTCATGGCTGGCGCAATCCTCATCATCGGCCAGCCCACCCTGGCTGACGCCTGGAACGCTAACGCCGAAAAACAGGCCATGCTGGCCGAAGGCCGGGCCTTTGCGCCGCCCGAAGAAGTCAGCCAGGCCTACTACGATCCGCTAATCAACATCGTGCTGCTGGATGTGCGCGACGAGCGGGATTACAACCTCTATCATCTCGAAAACGCCCGCCGCATCGAGACGAATCAGGTTCCCGAGCTTTATGACGAGTTGCTGGACGCGCCCGAAGGCACGGTCGTCATCGTTATGAGCAATGACGAAGCCAGGGCGATCGAAGTGTGGAAGCAGTTGGTGGCCAAGAACAGCATCAACGCCTATGTGCTGGAAGGCGGCGTCAACAACTGGATCGAGACCTATGGCAATGGCCAGTTTCAGAAGATCGCTGATCATCCTGACGATGAATTGGGCTGGGTCATCCCCGACGCGCTGGGCGACAAATGGACCAGCGCCATCCCGCCCCAGCCCCACGAGCACGAACCCTATGAGATCATCAAACTGCAGAAGAAGGCGCCCACCGGCGCTGGCGGTTGCGGTTGATGCGTCTCTGACTGGCGGAGCGGCGAGGCCCGGGCCTCACGCTTCGCGTGGTTTACAAAAATGCGAAGGCCCGTTGCAGCGATGCAGCGGGCCTTTTTTCGAGCATGGAACGTAACTGCTAAGGTAGCCTGTCTGTTTTCGGTGGCTTGGCTTCTGCTGCGGCAGGCCCCCCTC
>JALWDV010000590.1 GCA_027036755.1 Anaerolineae bacterium | reverse complement strand
GGCCAAAGGGAGGCCGGGAGGGTGAAATCGTATCCTTGCCACTTGCGGATTCTGGCATGGTTCATTCTCATTCAAAACCATCTTTACAATTTCTCCGTCAAACGTCATACGTCAAACGTAAAAAAGAGCCTGTTTCGCCACGTTTTGACGTTTGACGCTTTACGTTTGACGTGCTTTGCCAGGCGTTGACCCTATTGAAATTGTAAAGCTGATGGAAGGACGATCTGAACCATGCCCGGATTCTAAATTTGGAATTGCTGGCAGTTGCCATCAATCATTGTCAGCGGGCCTGATCAGCCAATAAGCGAGCGCGCCCAGCCAGGGAATGAGGATAATCAACGTCCACAGAGCCAGGGGCGATGCCGGCAGGTTTTGCTTGCGCAAATGCAGCAACGTCAGCACTGTCAGGATGAGCCAGCCAAACAGCAGGATGAGGTTTATGATCTGGAAGAGAGAAGCGATAGCGTCTGCGCCCATAACGGCCTCCGGGGATGGCGTAACAGGAGTTTTTGGCATGGTGCATTCTCATTCAAAATGATCTTCACAATTCCCCGTCAAACGTCATACGTCAAACGTCAAAAAGAGCCTTTTTCGCCACGCTCTGGCGTTTGACGATTTACGTTTGACGTGCTTTGCCAGGCGTTGACCACATGAAATTGTAAAGACGCAGGATGGAGGATCTGAACCATGCCTCCATTCATTAACGGGGCGCTTCGCGCCCGCCGCCAGCGCCGGGGGATAAAGTCCCCCGGCTAGAAACAGCGCCCCTGCGGGGCTTAGCCGGATTTATCCGGCGCTGTTTTGTAGCCCGGCGACTTCATCGCCGGGCGGACGTGGCAAACGCTTCCAACCGAAATAGGACGCACCCTTTTGATTTCAGATGTTGTCGGGCGGGTAGGCGGCATGAGCTGCAGCCCCTGCGCTTGATTTTTACATGACCGCGCCGCGTTATCCCTGGGATAGAGCCAGGCGCGGTTCTATCTCTTCCAACTGCTTTGTTTCTTTCTGCTGGGTTTGATACAAATCCCAACGTAATTGCAGGTTCATCCAAAATCCTGCCGTGGTTCCAAAATACTTTGCCAAACGCAAGGCGGTGCTTGGCGTAATCCCCCGCTTACCGTTTATCAGCTCATTCACGCGCTGATAGGGCACATGGATTCCAGCAGCCAATTCTCGCTGCGAGATGCCCATGGGCTGCAAAAACTCTTCTCGCAGAATTTCTCCTGGATGCGTCGGTTGGCGGTTGGTTGGAACTCTGACCATGATCCTTACCTTTCCTATTCAGTGATAATCTGTAATTTCAACATCTCCCGCACCAGCGCTCGTCCAGAAGAAACATATCCGATATTGCTCATTGATGCGGATGCTATATTGTCCCTCCCGTGCGCCTTTTAGCGCTTCCAGACGATTGCCCGGTGGGATGCGCAGGTCATCCAACATTTCGGCGGAGTCAATCAGATCCAGCTTTTTGGCTGCGATCTTCCAGAGAGACCGAGGGCAAGTCTTCCGGGCAGCTTTCGAATTGACTCCGTTGAAGATGTCTTCTGTCGCCGAATTCTTGAATGACCGTATCATGCAGACATGGTAGCACGGACTTCATGTTATGCGCAAGTTCCTTTCGAGTCACGTCCGGGCCCGGCCTACAATCGACGAGAATCGCCACTCGGGCCGCTTGCCAGCGTTGCCCCATCCTCCGTTCAGGCCCGAACAGCCCACCCCATTCCCCTCGTCGCGCCAACTCCAGAGAGGCCGCCTATCGCCCGAATTCCATCTCCTCCAGGCAATCCCTTCCTTCTTTTTACATCACCCACTTACACCATTTTCCCACCGACCCTTCGCGATTTTTCCAGACATAGCGCACCACTTTTTCTGGTACACTTTTGCCGCGAAGTGGTGGCGCACTTACGTGAGCGAATTGACAGGCTCAGACGAGCGCCCAGCAGAGTGCTCCCCGGCGTCTACGGGCGCATGATCAGCCCCATTTGGCGGAAATGATGATCGAACGTAAACGCCTCGCCCGCCCCGCGCGCCTGCGCCAGAGCCAGGCAGGCGCAATCCGTGTAGCTCCAGTCTTTATCGACGTAGCGCGTAAATATCTGCCAGGTGCGCTGCTCATCCAGGTCGGTGAACGTCACGCGCTCGATCAAGCTGCTGTTGCGCAAGCGCAGGCCCAGTTGCACCGCCACATGCTGGCCCAGCCTCACCTTGGCCAAAGTCATCACTTCGTCGAAAACGTGATTCGAGAGCAGCAGAGTGCGCTCGCGGGCGTGGCGTTTGAAAAAAGCCGCGGCGCTGGCGTGGTGCGGATCGTTGCGGTCTATCAGCGCGTACAGGCCGCTGGTGTCAATGATAATCGGGGCCCGGTTCTGCTGCGACGACATGAGAGGGAGCGCTCCAATGGTTTTGATACAGGAATTCGTCCAGGTTTTCGCTGGTGACGCCATCTTCCGGGCCCGCGGCCATGCCGATAATGCCCCACACCGGGTCATCCTCGACGCTTTCTATCTGGCTCGTTTCGATGGCGCGGGTGATCAGTTTCCGCAGCAGGGCCGACATGCTGATATTCTGTTTGGCGGCCTCGGCCGACAGCCATTCGTGCTGCCAGTCTTCGAGGATGAGTTGTGCGCGTTTCATAGGGCCTCCATTGCATCGTTGTTTGCATCATTGTAACCCACTCGCTTTGTGTTGTCAAGTTGTGTAATTCTAATGTGTATCATGCTGCTTGATTTCTGCTTTCCCCCAGCGCCCGAATCGCCACAGAGGTTTAGAGCCTGCTATGAAAATAGAATGATCGCTGGTTGCTGAAGGTTGGCAAAACCCACGTCGGGCGATTCTGCAATCGGCGTGATGCGTAATGCGTAAAGCGTGAGGTCGTCACGCATCACGTATCACGCATTACTTCTCTCCTACGTCATTTCGAGGGAGCGCAGCGACCGAGAA
>JALWDV010000589.1 GCA_027036755.1 Anaerolineae bacterium | reverse complement strand
CCCCCACGCCCGCACTCACGCCCACAACCGTTTCAATGCCCGCGAGGGCTTGGTGACTTTTCCCACGAGTGGGGACACGGTCTGTGCATTAACCGCAAGCCTGCGAGTTTCAATGCCCGCGAGGGCTTGGTGACTTTTCCCACTACGGGTTCACCCCTGCGGCCACCGTCACACCCACGTTTCAATGCCCGCGAGGGCTTGGTGACTTTTCCCACCAGGGACTGTGCCCGGGTATTGAGGTTGAGGCTTTCGTTTCAATGCCCGCGAGGGCTTGGTGACTTTTCCCACGAGTGGGGACACGGTCTGTGCATTAACCGCAAGCCTGCGAGTTTCAATGCCCGCGAGGGCTTGGTGACTTTTCCCACGGAGCTGGAAAGCTCCCATTTGATCCTTTCGGGGACCGCGAAGGGTTTCAATGCCCGCGAGGGCTTGGTGACTTTTCCCACTCAGGGTGATATTGCAGTTGTCCTAACCGACACCTTGCCTGTGTTTCAATGCCCGCGAGGGCTTGGTGACTTTTCCCACCAAGGGGTGGTAAACCCCAAGCTCTGGCCGGAGCAATGGGGCCCGTTTCAATGCCCGCGAGGGCTTGGTGACTTTTCCCACACCACTACGACCACCATCGCCCCCGTTTATTATATTGTTTCAATGCCCGCGAGGGCTTGGTGACTTTTCCCACGCAGAGGCCGACACGTATGTGTTCGGACCTCTCAATCAGGCGGTTTCAATGCCCGCGAGGGCTTGGTGACTTTTCCCACTTGTGGGCAGCGTCGGGACAAAATCATTTAAAGTCAGCCGGCGTTTCAATGCCCGCGAGGGCTTGGTGACTTTTCCCACGATTCTGACGGTGGGATTCTGTTTGGCCCCGTCCAGCAGGATGGTTTCAATGCCCGCGAGGGCTTGGTGACTTTTCCCACCCCCCGTGACCGCAATGAGCTGATCGCCATTCGCTGCTCGGGTTTCAATGCCCGCGAGGGCTTGGTGACTTTTCCCACCAAGGTAACCTGGTTTTTGGTTACCATGTACCCCGGAAGTAATGTTTCAATGCCCGCGAGGGCTTGGTGACTTTTCCCACGTGGCGGCGAACGACATGCCGCCACCAGAATGCTTATTATCTCGTTTCAATGCCCGCGAGGGCTTGGTGACTTTTCCCACACCATCACGCCCCCAGGCACGGTGACATCCACGCCCACTCCCGTTTCAATGCCCGCGAGGGCTTGGTGACTTTTCCCACCGTTTTGGCTTTGTTGGCGGTGACCCTGGGGGCGTGTAGCCCGGGTTTCAATGCCCGCGAGGGCTTGGTGACTTTTCCCACCTCTGGTGATGGCCTTGGCGGCCTGCGGGCCGCAGGATCTGGCGGGGACCGTTTCAATGCCCGCGAGGGCTTGGTGACTTTTCCCACGCACTCGTTCTTCTCGGCATTTACACCTGGCGCCTTTTCAAAGGCGAGTTTCAATGCCCGCGAGGGCTTGGTGACTTTTCCCACAAAAAACTCTTTCTCCTGCCGAGCTAGAAGCGGTGCGCGTTTCAATGCCCGCGAGGGCTTGGTGACTTTTCCCACAGAATGGGCCAAGGCACTAGACCCCTAAGGAGGGAAACACACAGTTTCAATGCCCGCGAGGGCTTGGTGACTTTTCCCACGGGAATATCCCCGTGTTGGTGGAGTTGGAGATCGACATCGATCTCGTTTCAATGCCCGCGAGGGCTTGGTGACTTTTCCCACCACTCAAAAGATCGCCGCCCGCGCCCAGGCCGACGGCACCGCCAGTTTCAATGCCCGCGAGGGCTTGGTGACTTTTCCCACCAACCGGTTTTATTCTGGGTAAAGGTTCCACCTTCTCAACTCCAGCGCGTTTCAATGCCCGCGAGGGCTTGGTGACTTTTCCCACTATCTGGGCGGCGGTGATTAACGCCCCCGGACGCTACGGCGTGTTTCAATGCCCGCGAGGGCTTGGTGACTTTTCCCACAGTGCCGGAGCTTTCACGTTCTGCGCGTGTCAATTCTAATCGTTTCAATGCCCGCGAGGGCTTGGTGACTTTTCCCACTGAGTGAGATCTGCAGCGCTCTGCGGTCTAACGGAGTCGTTTCAATGCCCGCGAGGGCTTGGTGACTTTTCCCACGTTGGAGCCGCCAAACCATCACCTCAAACCAGTTACAAACCGTTTCAATGCCCGCGAGGGCTTGGTGACTTTTCCCACCCCAATCAACGCCCACGCCCGCGCCCAGCGGCACCCCTACGGCCGTTTCAATGCCCGCGAGGGCTTGGTGACTTTTCCCACCCTGTAGCTGTGGGAGAACTCCCACAGATTACAAAACAGTTTCAATGCCCGCGAGGGCTTGGTGACTTTTCCCACTTTCGGTCGGTGTCCGTACACCGGCTCGAATCAGTGGGTAAAAGATAACGTTCTCGTTTCAATGCCCGCGAGGGCTTGGTGACTTTTCCCACCTCATGCCCATGTTAATGGAGCGCGTCCCACACCACTGTGGGCAACTAGTTTCAATGCCCGCGAGGGCTTGGTGACTTTTCCCACGCGAAAACGAACAGTTGAGAAACGCACTTAATGCGATTGTCGCGTTTCAATGCCCGCGAGGGCTTGGTGACTTTTCCCACTGAGGACGAAAAAATTGCTCGTGTTGCCTACACCATCCGTTTCAATGCCCGCGAGGGCTTGGTGACTTTTCCCACTCCACCAAGGCAGGAGCACCTTGGTGGCTGGTGATACTTCTGCTCGTTTCAATGCCCGCGAGGGCTTGGTGACTTTTCCCACAGTTCCGACGGCCTTGAAGGAGGTATACTCAAATGGAACTGTTTCAATGCCCGCGAGGGCTTGGTGACTTTTCCCACGAACCGCGTACGCAATTTCATTCAATCACAACCGCGTACGCGGTTGTGTTTCAATGCCCGCGAGGGCTTGGTGACTTTTCCCACCCGCCCCAGTG
>JALWDV010000588.1 GCA_027036755.1 Anaerolineae bacterium | reverse complement strand
ACTCCTATTGCCTGCGGGCGTTGGAGTAGGAAATTGTGGGAATGAGGGAGGCATAGGCCTGCTTTGCACTAACTTATGTCCACCAACACAGATGTAAATATCACCAACACAAGATAGAACCGAGTCTTGATAATTGCAATTTCACTTACACTTCGATACAATTATAAAAGAAGTCAGATTCCTTTTGGCAGGTGTTGCATGAAAAGTTCTCTTTGCCGCATTGTCTATGCCAGCAACATTCTTTTCAGGGAGCTAGCCACTCATGACGATTTCACATCATTCATCTGAGACAAACGTAAACATCTCGGATGACGCTTTGATGTCAATGCTATCTCGTTTGGTGGAAGAAGATCATGAGATGGCGCAAGCTATTTCTGTTCAGCGCGTCTTGCCCTGGGATTGCATTGCTCCAACGGAAGAAATAGCGGACTATCTTTATATCGTCATCGACGGGTTGGTGCAGATACTCATTACCAGCAAAGAAGGGCGGCGGTTGGTCACCTCGGTGTTGGGGCCCGGAACGGTGTTTGGCGAAGAAAGCGTGTTCGAGTTTGCGAATCGCGGCCCCAATTACTGCGCTCAGGCGGTCAAGCCCAGCGTTTTATGGCGACTCCCCGCGGATCAGGCCAAAGCTTCGTTCATCGAACACCCGGAATTACGTCTGGCATTGCTGCGCACATTCGGGCTGCGTCTGATTCAGGTGGAGAATCGATTGGAGGAGGTGGCCTATCATTGGCTGCCCGAACGTCTCGCCTCTGAGATTATTCGGCAAAGCCGCTATGCCGAAAGCAATCAGATCCGGCTCAGTCATCAGGCGTTGGCGGATATTCTGGGAACTTATCGCGAGACCATCAGCGCCATCCTGCGGGATTTCCGCGAAGCGGGCTGGGTGAAATTGGGTTATCGACGCATTACGATTCTGGATATGGCTGCATTGAAAAACCTGGCGGGAACTGTCAGGGATTGACGCCGCCGGGAAAACTCAATTCGCCTCGAAGATTGCTCGCTAATTGCGCCCGTCTTTCATCCGATGATAGCTGATCCTGCGCCAGCAGGAACATGAGCTTGATCAGGGCCGCGCTGGGGGTCATGTCGTGGCCCGAAACCACCCCCGCATCCAGCAGACGACGTCCCGCCGCGTAGGCGTCCAGTTGCACGATCCCCTGGCGCTGTTGGGTGATGGCCACCGTCAGCAATCCGCGTTCGCTGACGGCCCGTTCGACGACTTCGAGCAGGCCCGGTGCGCCGGGGATGTTACCGCTGCCGAATGTCTCCAGCACCAGCCCCCTGATGGGCGCGTCTATCAGGGCGTCTAACAGTTGGGGCGTCATGCCCGGGAATATCTTGATCAGCGCCACTTCTGAGGAGAGCTTCTGGTGCACGGTCAGACGCTCGGGGATGGGAGGTCTGGGCGGAATGGCAGGATAATGGATGTACACCCCAACTCGGGCCAGCGGCGGAAAATTCGGGGACGAAAATGCGTCGAAGGCGAAAATGGACGTTTTGACGGCTCGATTGCCGCGCAACAGAAGCCCATCGAAATAAACGCCCACCTCCTTCACGTGCGGATGCCTGCTGGAGGCCAATTCGACCGCTGTAATGAGATTATTCCGAGCATCGTTCCGCACAGCGCCGATGGGGAGCTGTGCGCCCGTGAGGATGACCGGCTTGCGCAGGCCCTCCAGCAAAAAGGAAAGAGCGGCCGCGGTGTAAACCATGGTGTCGGTGCCGTGCAGGATCACGAAACCATCATACGCATCGTAATGTTCTCCAATGTGCCGGGCCAGCTCGATCCAGTCCTGCGGACCCAAATCCACCGAATCGCGCGGCGGATCGAGTGTGGCGTAATCCCAATCGCCCAGCGAATTGAGCTCTGGCGCATATTTCAAAAGATCATCGATGCTCGCGGGCTCCAATGCGTCATCCGCGCGGCGCACCATGCCGATGGTGCCGCCAGTGTAGATTAGATGGATCATGCCGCCCTCCTGTCTCAGGTGACGAGTCCCTGCCGCATGGCAAACTGGACGATATCGGCTTCATTCCTGAAACCCGCCTTGCGCATCATATTGAACCGATGCCTTTCAACCGTTCGCACAGAAATGTCCAACTTTCGGGCGATTTCATTGTTCGTGTATCCCTGGGCGACAAAGATCAAAACTTCCCGCTCTCTCCGGGTCAATCTATCGAAGATGCCTGCGTCATTCTCTCCGCTTTGCAAACGCTTCTGATAATCTCGCACCTTTTGCATCGTGAACGGCGGACTAAGATATTGCTCTCCCCGGGCGGCCGCCTTGATGGCGTCGATCAGGCAAGCGGAATCCGCATCCTTGACGACGAAACCGAGAGCGCCCTCCTGCAGGGCCTGAGCGACGTAACTCACATCTTTGTGCATGGTGAAAATAACCACCCTGGTTGTGACACTGCGCATCTTGCGGATGGATCGGATGATTTCGAGGCCCGGGATATCGGGCATGACCAGATCGAGCGCCAGCACCCGCGGCTTGAGACGCGCCACCTCTTTGATGATTTTTTTGCTGTCGGTGGTGCATCCCACCAGACGCAATTCAGGGTCCAGCTCGATCATGCTGGCAATGCCTTTCAGCACAATCTGATGATCATCCGCCAGATAGACGGTGATGGGATAGGTCACAAGTTCCTCCTCACTGTTCCGTAAATAGGCTCTCCCACGTCATTTCGAGGGAGCGCAGCGACCGAGAAATCCCCATGCTAACGAGGAGATTCCTCCTCCCTACGGTCGTCGAAATGACGTAATGTGGGAATTTCATTCCTTATCGGCGCGCCGCCGCTCATGGCGTCTGATTTGAAAATAGAACACGGATGAACACAGAAAAACACGGATAATTCAAAAAATCTGTGACCGAAGGCCGTGTCAATCCGTGTCCTCGTCTTTCATCGGTATCGGCGCGGGCTCGCCCGCCGTTGGAC
>JALWDV010000587.1 GCA_027036755.1 Anaerolineae bacterium | reverse complement strand
ACGGCGGGCGAGCCCGCGCCGATACCGATGAAAGACGAGGACACGGATTGACACGGCCTTCGGTCACAGATTTTTTGAATTATCCGTGTTTTTCTGTGTTCATCCGTGTTCTATTTTCAAAGCAGATTGGCGAAACAAACAGCTCCTCCCCTGCAAGGCTCCAGCCGAAGCGGGGGAGGCTGGGAAGGGGCTGGCCACCTTTCAATCCCATAAGCTTTACCCCATACATGACGCAACAAATTCTGACAGCAACACAACCGAAAATCACCGACGATCTGGACGCCCTCCTGACCGTCTTTCCGCCCGAGATCAGCGCCCGGCTGCGAGAGTTCGGCGACGAAGGCGACCTCATCGAGATCGTGATGGACCTGGGGCGTCGGCCCGAGGCCCGCTACGTGGACGCGGACCGCGTCCTGCTGGAACGCGAGATCACGGAGGACGACATCGCCTACGTGGTCGAGCGCGTCGGCCAGTTCACCGACGACAACCGCGCGGGCATCACCCGCACCCTGCATCGCATCTCCGCCATCCGCAACCGCCAGGGCAAGGTGGTGGGGCTCACCTGCCGCGTGGGCCGGGCGGTGTACGGCACCATCGACATCATTCAGGATATCGTCACCAGCGGCAAGAGCATTTTGCTGCTGGGCCGCCCGGGCGTGGGCAAGACCACCCTCCTGCGCGAAGCCGCGCGCGTGTTGGCCGACCAGGGCAAGCGCGTGGTCATCGTAGACACCTCCAACGAGATCGGCGGTGACGGCGACATTCCTCATCCCGCGGTGGGACGGGCCCGGCGTATGCAGGTGCGGCGTCCCTCCGAGCAGCACGAGGTGATGATTGAGGCGGTGGAAAATCACATGCCCGAGGTCATCATCATCGATGAAATCGGCCGCGAGCTGGAGGCTGAAGCCGCGCGCACCATCGCGGAGCGGGGCGTTCAGCTCATTGGCACCGCGCATGGCCGCACCCTGGCCAATCTGCTTCTCAATCCCACCCTCTCCGATCTGGTGGGCGGCATCGAATCGGTCACCCTCTCGGATGAGGAGGCTCGGCGCCGCGGCACTCAGAAATCGGTGCTGGAGCGCCGTTCGCCCCCGACCTTCGACGTGCTCATCGAGATCGTGGATCGTCAGCATCTCATCGTCCATCACGATGTGAGCAAGGCCGTGGACGCCATCCTGCGGGATCGTCCGCTGCGGCCCGAGACTCGCTATCGCAACGAAAAGGGCGAGATCATCGTCGAGAAGGGGGATGATCTCAAAAAGGATCGCAGCGGGCTGCCCAAACGGGGCCGCTATGAAAACGGCATCTACGGCGATAATCGTCTTGGCGCGCGGGAGGAGCGAGGACGCGCGGTGCGGCCCGTTCGCATCTATCCCTATGGCGTGGGCCAGAACCGGCTGCGCTCCGCGGCCCAAAATCTGGGCGTGCCCATCGAGATCATCAACGATCTGCGCCGGGCGTCCGCGGTCATCACCCTGAAGAACTACTATCGTAAACGTCCGCAGCCCATCGGCGAGGCCGAGGAGCGGGGCATTCCCGTCTATGTGCTGCGCTCCAACACCGTGCATCAGATGGAGGTGCTGCTGGCCGACATCTTCGCCCTGAAGGTGGACACCGCAGACCCGGTGAGCATCGCCATCGAAGAGACCATGCAGGGCGTCGAAAAGGTGCTTTCGGGCGCGCCGGTGGTGGAGCTTTCGCCGCAGCCGCCCGAGGTGCGAAGGATGCAGCATCAACTGGCCCGGGAGGCCAATCTCATCTCCCATTCCTATGGCCGCGAGCCCAATCGTCGGGTGCGGCTTTATCGGGAGTGACCATACCGTTTGCATGTCTGGCTGTACTGAAAAAACCTTCAACACGGAGGCACAGAGCGCACGGAGGAAGAAAAAGGTGAGACTTGGAGAGAAATTCCTCTGTGAACTACCACTATTTTCTCCGTGTCCTCCGTGTCTCCGTGGTGAAATGACCTTTTTGCAGTGGAGCCATGTCTGATCGTGAATGCTGAAGCCGCCAGCAGGCGACATGCCAAGACGGTGAAACGTCAAGCGTCAAACGTCATCCCGCTGTAACGATGTCATGGTTTCAAGGGACGACGCAGGTCGTCCTTCAGCCTGCAAGGCTCAATAGCACGACTTTAGTCGACGCTGCGGGCTGGTGGCGAGTACTGGCTGGCCAGAGCGCAATCCCACGACTGCGCTCTTTTCGCGTCCGCCGATCAGGGGCTGTTTTCAATGGCCGCTGAGATCGCGGATTCGTTCGGGAGCGTGTAGAATTGAGGTAACATCCTCCATCCCCTCTCTCCCCGCATTCCCATGACGTTTATCACATTCGAAGGCATCGAAGGCAGCGGCAAGACGACCCAGATTCGGTTGCTGATGGATTGGCTGCGTCAGCGCACCGACCGGGTGCTGCTGACCCGAGAGCCGGGCGGCGCCGACATTGGCGAGCAAATCCGGGGCGTTTTGCTTAATCCCGAAAACACGAGCATGACGCCCGAGGCCGAGATTCTGCTTTTTTCCGCGGCCCGGGCCCAGCTCGTGCGCGAGGTCATTCGTCCCCGGCTGGCGGATGGCTGGATCGTCATCTGCGATCGCTTTGCCGATAGCACCCTGGCCTATCAGGGCTATGGACGCGGCCTTTCCATCGATGACTTGCTGCGCATCACCGAGTTCGCCACCGGCGGCCTCTGGCCCGATCTGACGGTGTATCTGGATTTGGACGTGGAGACGGGCCTGCGGCGCAAGGCGGCCACGCCCGAGGAGTGGAATCGCATGGAAGCGCAGGCCGTGGCGTTCCACAAGCGAGTGCGGGCGGGCTACCGCAAGCTGGCGGCCGCAGATCCCGGGCGCTGGCTGGTGGTGGACGCGGATCGGTCGGTGGAAACCATCGCCAAACAGATTCGGCGGCGGGTTGAGCAGATGATTGCGGGCGAATGAGGCGTTTTACATGATCGAACGTCTTGACAAGCGCTCATTTTTCAGGGTATAGTCAAACGGTATGGAAGCAACCATACCATTGTCCATTTTCTCGCTACTTCCTTAAGGAGGAGTAAGAATGAAGAAACTTAACAAGGTAGTGATCGTTGTCGTTTTGATTGCAGCGCTGGCGTTGTTGCTGGCGGCTTGTGGCGGCCAGTCCGCGCCCACGCAGGCGCCCGCAAAGGAGCAACCCGCGGCCACCGAGGCTCCGGCCCAGCCCGCAGCCACCGAAGCGCCCAAGTCGGAAGAGCCCAAGCTCATCAAGGCGGCCTGGGTCTATGTCGGGCCAATCGGTGATGGCGGTTGGACCTATGCTCATGATCAGGGGCGTCTCTACGTGGAAAAGAATGTGCCCAATGTGGAGACCACCTATATCGAATCGGTGCCCGAAGGCGCTGACGCCGAGCGCGTCATCCGCGACCTGGCCCAAAAAGGCTACAACGTCATCTTCACTACGTCTTTCGGTTATATGGACGCCACCGAAACCGTGGCGGAGGAATTCCCCGACACCGTCTTCATCCATATTTCCGGCTATAAGAAGAACGACACCAATTTCGATAATCTCTTTGGTCGCATGTACCAGATGAAGTATCTGGCGGGCGTGGCCGCAGCCATGAAATCGGAGACCGGCAAGATCGGTTATGTGGCGCCTTTCCCCATCCCCGAGGTCATCCGCCATATCAACATGGTGACCAAAGGCGCCCGCTCGGTGAATCCCGATGCGGAAGTGCAGGTTGTGTGGATCAACACCTGGTTCGATCCACCCACCGAGCGCCAGGCCGCCGAGACCCTGCTGAGCGCGGGCAATGACGTCATCGTCACCGGCGCCGATACGCCGGGCCCGGTGCAGGCCGCCAGCGAAGCTGGCAAGTGGGGTATGGCCTACGATAGCGCCAACGCCTGTGACAACGCCGGCGATGGCTGCATCGGCGTGCCTCACTGGAATTGGGGCCCCGCCTACGCCGAAATCATCGAAGAGGTGCGCGATGGCGCCTTCAAGCCCAAGGGCCGCTGGCCGGGCGTGGATGCCGGCATCGTGGACTTCAAGTTCGGCCCCGCGGCCACCGATGAGATCAAGGCCAAGGTGAACGAGATCAAGCAGGCCATGATCGATGGCAAGTTCAATCCTGCAGACGGCCCCATCAACGCCCAGAGCGGTTGTGTGGCTGTGAAGGATGGCGAGACCCTGACCGACGAGCAACTGCTCTCCATGAAGTGGTTCTTCCAGGGCGTCAAGGGTGAAATCCCCGAAGCCGAGCCTCCCTGCCAATAAGTTCGACGCACGAAACGCATGCAAGCCCCATCCCCGTCGATGGGGCTTGTTTTTGTTTGGCGTCCCCGGCGCTTTTTGGTATGATACATCCCATTATTCATTCAACCGAACATCCATCCCACTCTGGCAACGAGCGCCCAATCAAGGATGACTGAATCCAACGTCCAACAATCTGACATCGCTGTGGAGATGCGCGATATTGTCAAGCGTTTTCCCGGTGTCATCGCCAATGATCATGTGACTTTTATCGCCAAACGCGGGGAGATTCATGCACTGCTGGGGGAGAATGGCGCGGGGAAATCGACGTTGATGAATGTGCTTGCGGGCCTGTATGCGCCCGAGGAGGGCGAGATCTTCATCAACGGGCGAAAGATGACTTTCCACTCGCCGCGCGACGCCATCGAGGCGGGCGTGGGCATGGTGCATCAGCATTTTCGGCTGGTCCCCACCCTGACGGTGGTGGAAAATGTGGTTTTGGGCCTGGACGAGCCGCGTTTCAAGCTGAATCTGGAAGAGGCCACGCAGAAGATCGAGGCGCTGGCGGAGCAATATGGCCTGAAGATCACGCCCGACGCGTTCATCTGGCAATTGAGCGTAGGCGAGCAGCAGCGGGTTGAGATCATCAAGGCGCTCTACCGCGGCGCCCAAATCCTGATCCTGGACGAACCCACCGCGGTGCTGACTCCGCAGGAGACGGTGGAGCTGTTCAGCACGCTGCGCAGCATGGCCGCCAAAGGGCACACCATCATCTTCATCTCTCACAAGCTGGATGAGGTGACCGCGATCTCCGATCGGGTGACAGTGCTGCGCGCGGGCAAGGTGGTGGCCGTGGTTGAGGCCAAGGATGTGACCAAGGAGAAGCTGGCGGAGTTGATGGTGGGCCGCCCGGTCATCTTCCGTCTGGAAAAGCCGGAAGTGGCGCCGGGCCAGGAGGTGCTGCGGGCGGAAGACCTGCATGCACTGAACAACAAGGGCCTGCCTGCGCTGAAAGGCGTCAGCTTTACGGTGCGCGCCCATGAGATCGTGGGCGTGGCCGGGGTTTCGGGCAATGGCCAGGCCGAGCTTTCGGAGGCGCTGTATGGGCTGCGTCCGCTGCAGAAGGGCAAGATCTATCTCAACGGCCAGAACATCACCAAAGCCCCCACTCGCGAGATCATTCGCCAGGGCGTGGCCCAGGTGCCCGAGGATCGGCACAAGGAGGGCTCCATCGGCGATATGGATCTGGCGGAGAATTTGATTCTGAAGAATTACCGGCAGCCGCCCATCTCCCGCGGGCCGGTCATCAGTTGGAAATATGTTTTCGATTTCGCCAAAACTCTCATCCGGCGTTTCGATGTGAAAGCGCCCGGCATCCACACTCGCGCCCGGCTGCTTTCGGGCGGTAATCTGCAAAAGCTGATTTTGGCCCGGGAACTCAGCTCTGACCCGGCGTTGATCATCGCCATGCACCCCACCCAGGGGCTGGATGTGGGCGCGACCGAGTCGGTGCGGGAATTGCTCTTGCAAGAACGCAGCAAGGGAGCGGCCATCCTGCTGATCTCTGAAGACCTGGACGAGGTGATGCAGCTTTCTGACCGGATTCTGGTCATTTATGAAGGTGAAATCATGGGTGAGGTGCCTGCCGACAGGGCGGATCGCAACGAGATCGGCCTGATGATGGCGGGCGCTCGCCAGGAGACTCTCAATCATCACGAAACAGTTGCAGCCTGACGGAATCTTATGAACCAACCATCCTTTTCCGAGAGATTGCCCCGCATCAGCTTTGAACGTCGTTTGACTGCGCCCTGGTGGCTGGCGTGGGTGATTCCCATCGCCTCGGTGACCCTGGCGCTGTTGACGGGGGCGCTGATCATCGCTTCGCAGGGGGTGAATCCCTGGGAGGCGTACAAGGCCATGTTCATGGGCGCGTTTGGCTCCGGCTTTGGCATGGCCGAGACTTTGGTGAAGGCGATTCCGCTGATGCTGGCGGGCCTGGGCGTTTCCATCGCCTTCCGCATGAAGTTGTGGAATATCGGCGCTGAGGGTCAGTTGTGGATGGGCGCATGGGCCGCCGCAGGCGTGGGGTTGTATCTGTACCCGGCCTGGCATCTGCCGCCGTGGCTGGCCATCACCCTGATGATGCTGGCCGCGATGCTGGCGGGCGGGCTGTGGGGCGCGATTCCGGGCCTGCTCAAGGGCGTGTTGCAGGTGAACGAGATCATCACATCGTTGATGCTGAATTATGTGGCGATTTCGTGGGTGCTCTATTTCGTGGATATCCTGTGGCGCGATCCGGGCGGATTGGGGTTTCCCAACACCGCGTTGCTGGATAGGGCCATCTGGCTGCCCAAGTTGACCTGGATTCCCTTTTTGCCGCCGGGCAATCGCGTGCATTTCGGTCTGATCATCGCCATTGTGGCCGCGGTCATCCTGTGGTTTTTGCTCAATCGCACCAAGTGGGGCTATGAGGTGCGGGTCATTGGCGAAAATCCCGAGGCGGCCCGGCACGCGGGCATGCCCATCGTGCGTAACATCATCCTGGTGATGATCGTCTCGGGCGCGCTGGCTGGTCTGGCGGGCATGGCCGAGATGTCGGGTGTGGCCCATCGTCTGCAACGGGGCCTCTCGCCCGGCTATGGCTACACCGCCATCATCGTGGCCTGGCTGGCCAAGCTGAATCCCTTCGGCGTGCTGCTGGTGGCGGTGCTGTTCGGCGGCCTGCTGGTGGCTGGCGATCAGATCCAACTGACCATGAATCTGCCCCGTTCGATTTCCGATATCCTGCAAGGGCTCATTTTGTTCTTCGTCCTCGGCGGCGAGATTTTCAGCCGTTATCGCATTCGCATTCGATAAACCACAAAAAAAGACTATGAACACAGCAGTTCTCATTACGATTCTGGCAACATCCGTTGCGGCTGGCGCTCCTGTTATCTATGCGACTGTGGGTGAGATTTTTGCAGAGCGCTCGGGGATTTTGAATCTGGGCGTCGAGGGCATGATGCTGATGGGCGCGGTCACGGGCTTTATCGTTGCCGTGAAAACGGGCAATCCCTGGGCGGGCGTGATGGCGGGGATGCTGGCGGGCGGGCTGCTCAGCCTCATCCACGCCTTTCTCACCATTACGCTTCATGCGGACCAGGTGGTGAGTGGTCTGGCGCTGACTATCTTCGGCGCGGGGCTTTCCTCTTTTGTGGGACAGAATTATGTGGGTGTGCAGGGGCCGCAGTTCGCGCCCATCCACATTCCGGTGCTCACCGATCTGCCGGTGCTGGGGCCGCTGCTGTTCAATTATGATGTCTTGGTGTATCTCAGTATTTTGCTGGTTCCGTTGGCCGCTTATTTCATCCATCACACCCGGCCCGGGCTGCACCTGCGCGCGGTGGGCGAAGATCCCACCACCGCGGATGTGATGGGCGTTAGCGTGGCCCGCACCCGCTACATCTACACTTTCGTGGGCGGCCTGCTGGCCGGTTTGGGCGGGGCTGCGCTATCGCTGGCCTATACGCCCGGCTGGACCGAGGGTATGAGCGGCGGCCGCGGCTGGATCGCCATCGCCCTGGTCATCTTCGCGTTTTGGGAGCCGTGGCGGGCCATGGTGGGCGCGTATCTCTTCGGCGGCGTGCAGGCGCTGCAATTCAACCTGCAGGCGGTGGGCATCACCATCCCCACCTACTATCTGAACATGTTGCCCTATCTGTTCACGATCTTGGTGCTGGTGTTCGCCACGGGCGAGCGCATGAAGCGGCATCTGGGCGCGCCCGCGGCCCTGGGGATTCCCTACATTCGCGGGGAAAGATGACAAACTAGTACAAGGAGGCGTAAGTCATTGGATGGTTGGCTGCTTGCGCTTGCGTCCAGCCGGATTCGCAATCCGGCGGGTTGAGCGGGAAAAGTGCGCCGGATCGCACATCCGGCGCGGCGCATCATCATAGCAAACCATACAACCATTTCGGCCTTCGTGTACTAGGCATTGTACTAAACTATCCTTGAATATTTTCAGTAGCGCTGCAAAAATTCAAGGATAAAGGTAACTGCGGTTCTTTTGGATTTCAGGGGGAGAGATGCCGGGCGGATTGCGAATCCGCCCTGAGAGCTCTCTGCATCCAGCCGGATTCGCAATCTGGCGGGTCTGGTAAAGCCAGTGTCTCCTGAAATCCAGTTGAGCCAAAAGATTTTATCCGTGTTTCCTCCCATCCGTTTGTCATCGATGATCTGAATCTAAGCCATCTGTGGGTTATTCACCCCGGCCCGCACACTTATCCCATGACGGAAAACATCTCCGCCCTTTCCATCAATGATCTGCTCACCCTGCCCAAGTTGGTGGATGCCCAGAGCGTGATATGAACCAGACGCCCGAACAGAAAGCGCGTGAAAAGATCGACCGCATGCTGGCGCAGGCTGGATGGTCGGTGCAGGATAAGGCGCGGATGGATTTCAGCCGCAGCCGGGGGATAGCCGTGCGCGAGTATCCCACGGACACAGGCCCGGCCGATTATGTGCTGTTGGTGGACCGACAACCCGCGGGCGTGATCGAGGCCAAGCGGGCGGAGGCGGGCCACAAGCTGCACGAGGTGGAGCTGCAATCCCAGGGCTATGCCACGGCCCGCCTGAAGTGGTTCAATAATCAGCAGCCGCTGCCTTTCATTTACGAGAGCAACGGCGAGATCACCTGGTTTCGGGATATCCGCGACCCCAAACCCCGCTCGCGAGAGGTCTTCTGGTTCCACCAGCCGAGGACGTTGGGGGCGTGGGTGGCGGAGGGGAAGACGCTGCGGGCCCGACTGCAGGCGATGCCGCCTCTGCCCGAGGAGGGGCTGCGCCAGGTGCAGGTGCGGGCCATCAACGCGCTGGAGGCGTCGTTTAAGGAGGGGAAGCCGCGGGCGCTGGTGCAGATGGCCACGGGCGCGGGCAAGACCTTCACCGCCATCACGGCCATCTATCGCCTGCTGAAGTACGCGGACGCCCGGCGGGTGCTGTTTCTGGTGGACACGCGCAATCTGGGCGAGCAGGCGGAGCAGGAGTTCATGCGCTATCTGCCCAACGACGACAATCGCACCTTCACCGAGCTCTACAATGTGCAGCGCCTGAC
>JALWDV010000586.1 GCA_027036755.1 Anaerolineae bacterium | reverse complement strand
GGCTAGAAACAGCGCCCCTGCGGGGCTAGCCGGATTTATCCGGCGCTGTTTTGTAGCCCGGCGACTTCATCGCCGGGCGGACGTGGCAAACGCCACGATGGCCGATTTGATTGGTGAACATTCATCAGACGGCTGGGTGCTGCGAAGCGCCCAACTCATTTTGGACACACCTGGCTCATTCTTGGGCAAAATTGCCATAACGCTTCGACTGGAGACTATTTGATGAAAAAATTGAGAATGAATCTGCGCGCCAATGGCATTTGGTATCTCTTTTTGCTGCCCGCGTTGCTCACTTATCTCATCTTCATGGCCGCGCCCCTTATCGATTCGATGCGGCTTAGTTTCTTTACCGGCCGGGGCTACACGCCCACCGAATTCGTCGGATTCAAAAACTATATCGATCTCTTCACCGTCCCCCTCTGGCGAGACCGGTTCCTGGGCGCTCTCAGAAACACCATCATCTTCTTTTCCATCCACATGTTCATCCAAAACAGCATGGGGTTATTCTTTGCGGCCTTGTTATCGAACAATTTCCGGGGCAGAAATTTCTACCGCACCGTCATCTTTGCTCCCGCCACCCTTTCTGTGCTCGTGACCGGATTTTTGTGGACCCTGATTCTTCACCCCTACTGGGGAGCCATCAACCACACCCTCAAAGCTGTGGGGCTGAATTCCTGGGCCAAACCCTGGCTGGGTGATAAACATCTGGCGCTGCCCGTGATTGCGTTGACCTCTGTGTGGCAATGGGTGGGGATGCCCACCGTACTCTTCCTGGCGGGCCTGCTTGGCATCCCCGATGAACTCATCGAGGCTGCTCGCGTGGATGGCGCATCGAGCTGGAACGTTTTCTGGCGCATCAAGTTTCCGCTTCTCAAACCGGTTATCGGCGTGGTGGCTATCCTCACGTTTGTGGATAACTTCAACGCCTTCGATGTCATCTTCGCCATGGAGGGCGCCAAGGGTGAGCCGGGCTACGCCACCGATTTGCTGGCCACCTTTTTCTATCGCACAGGCATTGCCGGAGAACAGCCCGCGGGCATTCCCAATATGGGGATGGGGGCCGTTATCGCCACCCTCATCTTCCTCATCCTGATGGCGGGCGTTCTCACCTGGCTCTATGTGGCTCGTTCGAACGAGGAGGGGGCGTAAGAACATGAGGATGAATCGCACTCAGAAAATTTTCACCTACTTTGTTTTGACGCTGTGGACGGCCATCGTCATCTTTCCTGTCTGGACGCTGATTGTTGATTCTTTCAAACCCCAAAAAGAAATCTTCAGCAGCCCCTTTGGCTTGCCCCAGCATTTCACCCTGGATGGCTACAAATCGGTCTGGGTCAACGGAAATTTTGGCATCTACTTTCTCAACACCTTCTATGTCACCATCATCTCCCTTGCCCTGATCGTCTTTTTCGGCTCGCTGGCCTCTTACGCCCTGGCCAAATGGGATTCAAAGGCCAGCACCGCTTTTTACATCTTTTTCATCGCCGGGTTGATGATTCCCGTCCGCCTGGGCACCATCGATCTCATCCGCATCATGCAGTTTCTCTCTCTGCAAGACACCATCTGGAGCTTGATCCCGGTTTATGTGGCCATGGGGATGCCGATTTCGGTTTTCATCCTGACCGCGTTCATCCAAACCCTGCCCAAGGAGATGTTCGACGCTGCCAAAGTGGACGGCGCCTCGGAATGGCGGATATATTTTCAGATCGTCATGCCATTGCTGCGCCCGGCAATCGCCACCGTGGCCATCTTCAACATGATGAAAATCTGGAATGATTTCTGGTTTCCGCTGGTTTTCATCCGCGCCGAAAAATCCCGCACCATTTCCCTGGGCGTTTCCCTCCTCTTCGGCCAATATCGCACCGATTGGACGCGCGCGCTCAGCACCCTCTCTCTGGCGGCTCTCCCCATTCTGATCCTCTATGTCCTCCTCTCGCGCGAATTCATCAAAGGTTTGACAGCCGGCGCGGTCAAAGGTTAGGCTCCTTAATCAATGGTATTCTGGCCCGCTGGACAAGAAAATGTCTCACGCAAAGTCGCCAAGGCGCTAAGTTTTTCTTTGCCTCTTTTTCCCTTGGCGGCTCTGCGACTTTGCGTGAGATCAGCTTTTTGGGTTCCGTATCTGCAGGTTAGGAAGAGGGTATCTACAATGACGCTTCATCGCAAAAACGATTTTCGATTCACCCGATTGGCGGGTGATGGCAAAGAACGATTCGATACGCTCCAACGCCTGATGTCCTCGCCCGCGGGCGTGGCCGCCGAAACCTGGCTTTTTGTGGGCGCGCATGATGACGATGTGTGCATCGGCGCCGGTTTTTCGTTGATGGCCGCGGTGCAGGCGGGCGTGAACGTGCAGGCCATCATCGTCACCGATGGCCGCATGGGCTATTGCACCCCAGAAGACGAGCCGAACATCGTGGAGATACGCCATCGCGAAACCCTGGCCTCCTTCGCCATCCTGGGCCTCCCCGCCGAAAATATCACCTTTCTGGGCTATCCCGATAACGATCTGGCGGCCTGGCAGGGACGACGCAAGGCCCGGGCCCAGGACCCTGTTCATGGCGGCTACACCGGGCTGCAAAACAGCTTCACCTGGCATCTACGGCGGCTGCGGCCGCAGCGCGTCTTCATCCCCGCGGAATCGGACACGCATCCCGACCACAAAATTACTTACACCGAGCTGATGATCAGCATCTTCCACGCCACCGGCGCCATCTGGCCCGAGCTGGGCCAGCCGCTGGATGAAGCGCCCATGATCTACGAGGCCGCCATCTACGAGAATTTTCGCACGCCCCCCAATCTTGAGGTGCGGGCCGACGCCGACGCCTTCCAGCAGCGGCTGCAAAGCGTGCTGGCCTATGAATCGCAAGGGCAGATCGCGGGCGTCATCGCCGAGATCAAGGCCCTCGGGCCTTACGAATACTTGTACGAACACCCATTCCCGCATTACGATCCATCGCAATAC
>JALWDV010000585.1 GCA_027036755.1 Anaerolineae bacterium | reverse complement strand
CCCACAATGCCCGTGAAGGTGCCGATGAGAAAGATGGCCTGATGGCCCAGATCCTGGAACTGGCGCAGTTTGCGCATGGTCACCGTGTGGCCCAGGTGCAGGTCGGGCGAGGTGGGATCGTAGCCGCAGTAGACGCGCAGCGGGCGTCCGCTCTTGCGGCTCTCTTCCAGCCGCTGGCGCAGCTCCGTTTCCATGTTTTTGTAGGTCCGGGCGTCGCCAAAATCGACGCCGCGCATGAGAATGGCAAGTTGTTCTTCAACGGGTGGGAATTCGGGCATGAGATTTGATGAAATCTGTTGGATGAAGTTGGAAAGAAATGAAGGCGATTAGTTGTTGGATATTAGGTATTGAGTATTGGCTGTACTGAAAAAACCTTCAACACGGAGGCACAGAGTGCACGGAGGAAGAAAAAGGTGAGATTTGAAGAGGAATTTCTCTGTGAACTACCACTATTTTCTCCGTGTCCTCCGTGTCTCCGTGGTGAAATGACCTTTTTGCAGTGGAGCCAGTATTGGGTATTGACAGCGAACGCCAAATCTCCAATATCAAATACCGGCATGGTTCAGGGCATCCTTCCTGCATCTTTACAATTTCATGTGGTCAACGCCTGGCAAAGTACGTCAAACGTAAAGCGTAAAACGTCAATGCGTGGCGAAGAAGCTCTTTTTGACGTTTGACGTATGACGTTTGACGGGGAAATTGTAAAGATCGTTGGCTTTCCTGAAAAAAGGCCACGAAGATACGAAGGCACGAAGGAAAAAGATAAGGTTTGGAGAGGATGTTCTCCGTGAACCCCCTTATTTTTTCTCTGTGTCCTCCGTGTCTCCGTGTTGAAAAACCTTTTTGCAGTGCATCCATCGTTTTGAATGAGAATGAACCATGCTCAAACACCCGATATCCACACTATTCTTCCAGAAGTTTGTGTGCGATTTTCAGAGCCATGTCCTTGCTCATCTGGCCTTCGATTTTGCCGCGCAGGATGCCCTTTTTGTCGATGAACCAGGTGGTGGGCATGTGTTTGAGGCCGAAGATGGCGTTGACCGTGGCGTCGTCGGAGATGACGATGGGGAAGGTGATGCCATTTTCGGCCACGAAAGCCTTGACTTTCTCGGGCTTTTCCTCCGCGTTCAGGCCGATGATGACAAATCCTTCGTCCTTCAGTTCGTCATAGACTTCTTGCAGCTCGGGCAATTCGGCCACGCAGGGCGGGCAGTAAGTGCCCCAGAAGTTGACGAACACCACCTGGCCCGGATAGCCATCGAGCGCGATCATGTCGCCGTCGGGCGTGGGCAGCGAGATGGGCGGCGCGGGCTCGGTTCCATCCAGCGGCGGCAGGGGCGTGGTGAAGCTGCCGCACGCGGCCAGGAGCAAGCTCGCAATCAGGAGCAAAAGCGTGACGAAAAGGAATGTTCGACGCATGGTGAATAAGGAATCGATGACGGAGATAAAGGTGTTGTGCGGGGTGAAAATGGCTCCAGGCCCGCGTAGGGGGAGTCTGCAACCGGCGTGATGCGTGATACGTGATACGTAACAACCTCACGCATTACGCATTACGGGATTGGCTTCTCGCGCCGCCTTGGCCGCGAGGGATTTTCCTTCGGCATCGGCGCACAGCCGCTTATGGCTTCTGCTTGCTGCTAACTGAATAGTGGCATTTTACCTCAGCCATGCTAAAATCAGCGAACTATGGAGATTATCCGAGACGCAAGCGTCGCCCGATTGAAGGATGACCAGGCCCGGTGGGATGAACGCTACCGGACGAATCACCCCGCGGCCCGGTTGCAGCCTGACCCGTGGGTGCAGGCTCAGGCCCGATGGCTGACGGGCGGTCGGGCGCTGGATGTGGCCTGCGGCCGCGGGCGTCATACGCTGTGGCTGGCCCGGCTGGGCTACCAGGTGGACGCGGTGGATATCAGCTACGTGGGGTTGCAGGGGCTGGCCGACCGCATCGAATCGGAGAGGCTGGCCGACCGCGTGCGACTCATCCAGGCCGATCTGGAAGTGTGGCGGCCCCGGCCCAACGCGTACGATCTCATCCTGGTCACCCGCTATTTCAATCGGGACCTCATCGCCTCATTCGCACAGGCTCTGCGCCCGGGCGGCATGACCCTCTATCTCACCTTTCACACCGATTGGCTGAAAATCCACCCCGAGTTCACAGCGGAATACATGCTGCAACCGGGTGAGTTCACCACCCTGTTCGCAGATTGGGAGTGGCTGGCCTACGAAGAGCGGCGATTGCCGCCCGGCGGCGAGGATCGGGCGGATTGCACTAGCGCCATCCTGGCCCGCAAGCCCGCCTCGTAGACGACTAGCCTCTATGCGTAACGACTATCTGAACGCCAACAGACCAAAGGCCTCGGGCCTGCGTTTGACCGCCTTGAAACCCGCTTCCTGAAGGCGACGGGCCGCAGAGCGGGTCACATTGCGCCCCGATTTGCTGCGCAGATCGCCGATGTAGTGGAACAACCGCCCACCCCGCTTCAGCACCCGGTGCAGTTCTCGATAGTATTCTGTGCTGTAAAGATGCCCGGCCAGATTGAACATGGGCGGATCGTGGATGATGCGGTCGAAGGACGCGTCCTCGAAATCGAAGATGTAATCGAAGCTATCGCCGATGAGCTGGGTGATGTTGGGACTTTCGAACAGCGCCCGGGACCAGGGATTGATGCGGCATATCTCGATGACCGCCGGGTCCAGCTCGATGGTGATCACCTCGTCGGCCCGCCGGGCGGCCAGACTCGCGGTGTAGCCCAGGCCCGTGCATGTATCCAGCACCCGACCCCGGGGCGCGGCCGCCTTGATCTTGCTGCGGGTGTCGGCCATGGGATCGGTGTTCTTGATGCGGTGCATGGGGATGCCCGAGATGAGCATGGTGGGCGCGCCTTCGGTGGGCATCAGCGAATAGAGCCGCCCGAAAGTCTCGGAAAACGCCTGCACCTTCTCCACCCCGGCCTCGGTGATGGCGAAAA
>JALWDV010000584.1 GCA_027036755.1 Anaerolineae bacterium | reverse complement strand
AACGGCGGGCGAGCCCGCGCCGATACCGATGAAAGACGAGGACACGGATTGACACGGCCTTCGGTCACAGATTTTTTGAATTATCCGTGTTTTTCTGTGTTCATCCGTGTTCTATTTTCAAAGCAGACCTCCAAGGCCCGGGAACCTCGGAGGTCTTTGCGGTTTGTCAGTGGTTCCGTAGATAACTGGGGAGGAATGTCTTGATGGTGGGCCACCAGCCGCCCCAATAGCCGTTTTGCAGGCGATAATGGGCGCTGTGCATGGGGATGACGGAGGTCTGGCCGATGGTGCTGTCCATGACATAGTGGGCGCTGCTCAAGGTGTCGGCTCCATAGGACATGACGTCCCAGGTGATCTTGTAGCCTGTGGGCGGTGCGCCCGGTTCGGCGTAGGTCGCGGGAGAAAAGATGAGGATGACGCCCAGCAGGATGATGAACAGCATGGATAGCAATGCTGCTCCGAGGAAGAGTCGTTTTTTCATGTTTCACCTCCTTACCGATTGAGCAACAGCCAGGTGAGACCATCTTCATCCGGCTCGCTCATCACCTGACCAAAACTGCCGCTTGCGTCGGCCGCGATGCGCACGCCCGTTGCGCCGCTGGCGACGAAATCGCCCATCTTGGCGCCGACATTCTGAGGCAGTCGGGCCTGCACCAGGCCTTCCATGGCGATTTCCAGGAAGTCGCCGGCATTGGCCGGGCCGGGCCGGGCGTCATAGCCCTCTTGCGCCAGGGTGTCGGGATGATAGGCGTCCCGCGTCAGGGCGGTGCTGACAACGCCCACGATCTTGTCGCCGGGCGCGGCCTTGCGCACCAGCATCACCGGGAAGCCATAGTCTTCGTCCATCTCTACACCAGCCGCGGCCACCAGATCGCCGGGCGTCAGCGCGTCATCACCGACGTTGCGTCCGGTCATCGCCAGCGCACAGCCGCTGCAATTGCCTGTGACGCGGATGTCACCATCGAAATAGGCGGAGAGACCACTGCCATCGCCATGTTTGCTGTAGAGGCCCCGAAAGTGTTCGGATCGGAAGATGGCGGCGTAGGAGCCGGAATGATCACTGGCGGAGCCGCCCAAAGCCAGGCCTTTGATGGCGGCCACATCCAGTCGATCGCTGCCTTTTGTGGCGCTCTTGATCACAGCGGTGACGCCGCTGCCTCCCTTTTCTGTGCTATCGTTGTTGAAGGCGATCAAGGATGAGCCCAGGTTTTTCTGGCCGCTGTAGGTGTAGGTGATGGGTTCGCTGCCCACGATGGCTGCGCCCGAGATCAGGCTGGCCGCGTAAGGAGCAGCGCGCAGGAATTGCCGCGGCGACAGAGTTTCGCCGTTGACGCTGATTTCCAGCCAGGTGTTTTCTGCAAAGATCTTGGGGTCAACATCCGTAGCGCCAAAACTGCTATCGAAATAGCCGTTGCTGACATGGACAGTCTTGCTAACGGTGTAGACGGGCGATCCTCCTGTGGCTTTGTGGTAGAGTTTGTAGGTAATGGTGCGGTTGCCGTTGACAGGCTTGCCCGCTGAGGTCAGCAGTCTGCCCTGATGCGAGAAGGTGGGATAGTTGTAGCCGCAGCCCGCCGCCAGAATCAGTAGCAGCACAATGCTCGCGAAGACCACCAGATGACGTTTGACATGGGTTGGCATGTTTACCTCCTTGCCTCGAGAATTGAATGGGTTGAAACCGGGCCGGGCAATCTGCCCGGATCGAGAATAAGTTCATCCGCCACGAATGTTTCGATGAATTATTGCACTTCTCCGCCTGTCGCTATCGCAAAAACACACCATTTGTTCGTATTCGTCACCTTCTTCTGGGCGGCTGCCCGCCGATGTTGATGGGAATCCCTTGTTACGTCATTCCGACGCCCGCAAGGAGGATGAATCTCCTCGGCTGCAAGGGGATTTCTCGGTCGCTGCGCTCCCTCGAAATGACGTAGAAGAGATTGTTCTGATTTTATCTGATTTTATCTGCGTCGATTAGCTTTATCTGCGTCATCTGCGTTCTATTACTGCCTTTCTTTATCAAATGAACGCAATCTGCAGAGATTTTCCGGTATCGGGAAGTCTGGAATTGGCAGAAACGGAGGCGGTTCTGCTTTTGGCAAGCATTCTTCTGCTACGACACGCAACGGCTATCATACGTTGGTTGTAATAGCTGGACACTTGCGTTTTTATCCTAACCACAGATTTTCACAAAATATGAAAGCTGACCGCCAGAATCAAAGGATCCAAGCGACCCCGCACTTAGACGATTAGCCAATAGACGATTCGGGAGGGGCCTCATCATCCTTTTGAATCCGACGTGATCCCTACCATTGGACGCCCGCCCCCGCCCGCGCTATAATGTCTTCAACCCCGGCGGATGACGCATCCGCCTTTGGAGCGTCTCTACCTCACCATCTCTCCCGCTCCTCAGCCGGATGCGCCATCCGGCGTAGCCCCTCTCCCCTCTCCGCTCCCCAGCCGGATGCGCCATCCGGCGTCGTCCTCACCCCAAATCCGCAATCCGAAATCCCCAATCCGAATTCCCAAATCCCAAATTCCCATGCGCACCCTACGCCTTGCCCTGGCCCAAATCAACGCGACCGTCGGCGATATCGCGGGCAATGCCGCCAAAGTGCGGGACTGGCTGCAAAAGGCCCGCAGCGAGGAGGCCGATCTCGTCCTCTTTCCCGAGATGACCCTGACCGGCTATCCGCCCGAAGACCTGTTGCTCAAGCCCGATTTCATCGCCGCCGCGCGTAGCGCGCTGGACGAGCTGCTGCCCGCCGCCTCGGGCCTGACCGTGGCCCTGGGCCTGCCCATCGCCAACCACTACGATCTGTTCAACGCGGCCGCCTTCATCCAAAATGGCCGCCTGCTGGACATTTATCAGAAGCACTACCTGCCCAACTACGGCGTCTTCGACGAGAACCGCTACTTTGGCGCGGGAGAGCGCACGCCCCTGTTCGAGCTGGGGCCCGACCGGGTGGGCGTCAGCAT
>JALWDV010000583.1 GCA_027036755.1 Anaerolineae bacterium | reverse complement strand
CGACCAGCCTGGTGTTGAACGGGGGCGGGACGGCCCTGTGGGCCGATTATTTCACGCCCTTTGGCGGTTGGCAGCATACGTGGAAGAATGCCACGAGCGCACCTTTGCAGACGACATACCGCTACACAGGGCAACGTCACGAGCGGGACATCAAGTTGTATGATTATGGTGCGCGCTGGTACGACAACCGCCGCGGGCGCTTCATCCAGTCCGATACGATTGTGCCGGACCCGGGCGACCCGCAGGCCCTGAACCGGTACAGCTACGCCGCGAATAACCCGGTGCGGTACACGGACCCGAGCGGGCATGCTTATTGCGTTGATTCCGATTGCGCTGTCATGTGGCATCCAGTTAACCATAACTATGTCATTGGACCAGGCGTAAGTACCGCGGAGGAGGTAGCGCAGAGTATCGTTCAAGACTTAGGGGGTGTAGATGACTTGGAAGGAATGGCGATTATTTCAGATGTTACAGCCGGGATATATCGATCTTGGGATCATTTCTTGCCTACGATGGGGCAGATTTTCATTGGGACAGAAAAAACAGGGACATTTGCACTAATCAGCGCCGTGATGGCCGGAGGCTGTGGTGGAATCGGGCGGGAGCCGCGTGATTGTCCTGGTAATGAAGCCTATTTCCTCGATAGAGGTTTTCATAGAGACTTTCGAGATAAACATAATCAGCCTTATCACGTATGGGGATATATAGCCCAGACAGCGACGCCTGGAAGCCTCATATCTAACGATTTCAATATCGTTGTGCTATCGAATTGGGCCAATATTGTTCACGAAATTGGCCAAAGCAAGATGAATATCGACCAAGGTTTTGGAACAAGCTGGCAGGATTATGTTCTGGCTGAAGCAGGAATGAAAATTGGCTATGAAATCACAACAGGCTTGATCGTTTCCCCCGCGGAGCTTGGAGATGCACTGAGACGTGAATTGGGGCCAGAAGGTCCTGGCAGCATGGGACGGCTCCATTGGCTAGAATCTACTTATGGTCCCTTGCGTGGCTCTCCATAATCGAGAGGGATATACCTCATGAGAGCATGGTCAAGGTATTTTTGGATCGGAATAAGTGTGGCATTTGTTCTTATATGTGCTCTGCCCATCACAATGGCCGTTATTCCAGTAGTGATAGAATGGGCCCAAAAAAGCGATTTGTCACGATATACAACTCCGCTGAAAGAGGAAGTGGTGGAAGATATTTGTGAGAAATTTTTATCTAATGATGATCCACGATGTGAGCCAAATAGGATTATCTATGCTCCCGATTTTTTCCCCGAAATCCGAAAGTATCTCCAAGATGGTAAGGGAAAAATGACAAGAGAAGACGTGCAAGAAAAGCTTGGCGAATATGAGTATAATTGTGAAGAACCAATTTATTATCCAAGCTTGCACAAAGCTTATTATTGGTGCAGCTATGACTTGAGTGGCGACAGAGTATTTCCAATTGATATTGAATATGAAGTGAACGATGGGCGAGATGTTATTTCACGTGTTGTAGTTGATATAGGAGACAACTAAATCTTTATTCACCATGTCACACTTGCCTCCGCCCCGCCCCTCTGCTACAATCACTCCAATTCTAATCCTCAATCCTAATCCTACTCCCTCCCCGCTCCTTCCCAACCCCATAGCTCACGCCCCAGCGACCCCATCCCGCCCGCGGTTTAACGGCCCCGCGCCTGGACGAAGGCGTAGGCGCGCCCACGGGCGAACTGGCCCGCGGCCTGTACTTCTACCACGCCCGCTACTACGACCCCACCCTCGCCCGCTTCATCCAGCCCGACACCATCGTGCCCAACCCGGGCGACCCGCAGAGCCTGAACCGGTACAGCTATGTGGGCAATAATCCGGTGCGGTATACAGACCCGAGCGGGCATTTCAGCGAAGACGAGCTATTAAAATGGAATGTATTTATTGGTCCAAGGCAATTAGCGGGTACTCGGGATGATCCCCGAACTAGCTGGTGGTACTATTTGCTAAGAGCCGCCGAATTTGGTGATAACTTATCGTTTTATGCCTTCCATTTAGGGGACAGAGAAGGCCGATTTGTTTTGAATGATAACCAACTTCAATTTGAAAATGTTGAAGGACCGACGTATTTGGTAAAATGGGACGGTTTTCAGTCAGGCGATCAGGCTGTTTCCCAACGATTACCTCTGTATTGGAAGCTACATAAGCCCACTGGCCAGACGTTGTCGACGGAACAACAGCTTCGAACCTATGTCAATGGCCCGAACGATTATATGAATCCAGATTACCTCGAGTTTTCAGTGGGGGGATATTCCGGAATCGGAGGAAATTTTTCTGTAAAGCGCGATAGATTTGGAAAATGGTACACCAGTCTCCAAGCTGGATTTGGGCTTGGAAACTGGGGACTTAGTTTGACCGCGGGAAAACTTATACAGAGTTCACAAGCCGATGCAGCACAGATCAAGCATGTTTCCGAAGGTTGGGGAATGGGATTTTCTGCCGCATATTGTCTTGCTGTATCAGTTCCAGTCGTAAATGAAGGTCCACAACCAGTTCAAGTTGGTTTCTCAACTCCTGGTATAGCATACACTTTCGGATATAGTTGGTCATGGTAACCGGCTCATGAAGAGGTTCACATAATGCGAAGTATAGTCGCTTTCACTATATTGATGATGATTGGAATATTGATTATCATTGCTACCCCTAAAATGATCAACTACAATGCAAAATCATTTCCCCGTATTTATACCCCACGGATGAAAATTTTCTCGATTTTGTTAGGATACATCATAGGAATCGGATTGATCCTGTTAGGTTTCCATGACTTTCTCCTACCTCTATTTGTAAATCGATGATCTCTGATTCGAAATATATTAAACCATATCTACCGGTAAAACTAGTACACGAAGGCCTAAATGCCTGTATGGTCAGCGACTGCTGAGACACCTAGGAAAATTCGCTATTTAACGTGTTTTTGTTGCCTTACATGCCGAATTTA
>JALWDV010000582.1 GCA_027036755.1 Anaerolineae bacterium | reverse complement strand
GTGCTGGTGGGCGTGGCCGTGGGCGGCACGCTGGTGGGCGTGGCCGTGGGCGGCACGCTGGTGGGCGTGGCTGTGGGCGGCACGCTGGTGGGCGTGGCCGTGGGCGGCACGCTGGTGGGCGTGGCCGTAGGCGGCACGCTGGTGGGCGTGGCCGTAGGCGGCACGCTGGTGGGCGTGGCTGTGGGCGGCGGCGTGTTGGTGGGAGCCGGCGTGGGGGTGGGGTTCTGACCGCAGTTGTCGAATTTGAAAGAGCCGACCCGAGTGCGCCAATGGCTCCTGCTGGTGTTCGCCATGTATTCGGTCGTATACCAGAAAGTGCAGTCATCCACCGGATCTACGCTGATGGCGCTGTAATCGCCCCAGCGGGCGGCGCTATGAGTCTGGCTGCCGCCGCCGGCAACGATCTCAGCCTCATCCTGGGCGAGCTGTCCCGCGGGGTCGCTGCTGAGCCGTCCGGCATAGCGAATGCTGGGATAGACGTTGCGGCTGGAGACGCTGTAGCCGATGGCGAGGTTTCCCGCGCCATCCATGGCGACGCTGCCCATCCAACGGTTTTCGGCATCGGGCGCATAGGTGCCCTGCTGGTGGATGACCGCGTCGCTGAGAGTTGTGTCGACTGCGCCGCCGCGAACTTCGTACCAGCGGACGCCCGCGTGATCGGCGTTGTTGCCCACGTTGACGGTGTGGTTGACCACCAGCGATTCATGGTCGCCGTAGTTCCGGTACCAGAGGAACATCATCAGGCGGTCGGAGAGAGAATCGAGTTCGACATCTGTATCGGGCTGGGGGATGTCCCAGTTGTTCCGGGAGCCGCCCGAACCGTCGAAGTCCCAATTGAAGGGATCGACGACGAGATCCTTTGCCAGCCGGAAGGAGGAATTGGCGGGCGTGTTCCAATCGGTGTGGAATTCGAAGATGTGGAGGACATCGTCGCTGTTATGCCAATCCATATCCACCGACATGTAGTAGTTGGGAGCGCCGTCGGGCGGGAGGCGGCTGCCCATGAGGTTGCTGGGCAGCAGGCCGCCGTAGCCGCGGTTGATGTCGGAGACATCGAAGTACTGGAATGTCGCTGAATCGCCATTGAGCATGGCGTTGCGATCGAAAACCCAGACGCCTGCTCCGGCCCAGCCGCTGTTATCGAACTGGTTGGCCGACATGTAGTAGCCATCGGGCCAGACGCCCAACTTGGGGTAGTCGTTCATCTTGGTGTTGTGCACCTTGAAGGTGTATACCCACCAATCGTTGGGGCGATTTGTAGGTCGACTTCCCTTCGAGATTGCGAAGCATTCGTAATAGGGATTGGGAATGGCCATCTGGGTGAGCACCCAACGATCCGCCATTTGATCATACAGGACGACCGGATCGCCGTGGGCCTCGTCGCGACAGATATCGCCTCTGGGCCATAGGTCTTCCAGCGCAAAGTCGTAGAGCTGGTTGCCCGATTTGTCCCACACGCGCACCCGGGAGCCGGTGGCGGAGTTGACGATCTGAACGTAGTCGCTGGGGCCCACCTGCCCGTTGGTGTCGGGCGGGAGCACGCCGGTGGCGGAGATGCCTTCCCAACTGGACAAAGGGCCGGGCATCTGGGCCGCAGGATGATTATTCTGGACTGTCGCGTCCGGAACCTGAAAGTCGCCGCTATCCAGAGATCGTCCTCGGGGAAGCGGACGCACGTCCCGAATGACCACGGGCGCGCCGGCTTCGATTACAGTGGCGGGAGGAGCGGGAGGCAAACCTGTGGTGTCGATAGGGGAAGCGGGGTCACTGACGTAGGGATTGGTCAACAATGGTCCTGGCCCGCCTTCCTTGGCCTGGCTCTGAGGCGCACTCAGGGAAAGCAAGGCCCCAGTGGCCAGAATCAGCAGAAGCAATGTTCCCGCCAGACGTCCTGCAGTCAGTCTCGATGGACGAAAAGACGTCGGCGTTATGTTGCGCAGGTGTTTCATCACAACCTCCATGAAAGGAATTGTGGAAGGGGACGTAACTGCTAAGGTAGTTGGCCCCGATCGTTCTCTTTTGCCACGAAGACACGAAGGAGACGAAGACGTGAAGTCATCAAAAAAGATTTTATCCGTGTTTCCTCGTATCCGTGTTGAGTGAACAGGGCTACGTTAGCAGTTACAAGGTGAAGGGGTGAAGATGGTTTATGGGGTGGTTGGGGAATGGGCTGAAAGGGGTGAGTGGGAGACGGGCCTCGGAGATCACCCTGACCTCCGAGGCCCTGGAAGGGGTTATTGGGTGGTGTAGGTGACGTGCAAGAGAGGCGCGGCTTCGGGGTCGCCGTCGTAGGATACGGCCACCCGACGGCCCTCGCCCTCGATGGCGAAGACCATGCTGCCCCCTGCGCTCCATCCGGAACGGTTCACGATTTCCTGTATGACGGCGCTGATGTCGGGCGATTGATGGGTCTCGCCCACCACCGACCAGACAGGGATCTCCCAGTCCACCGCCGCATCGGTCAGCGGCCGACTGCTGAGGTCGTAGCTGTTCCAGATGTCGAAGGGCTCGGCGTCGTCCGAATCCTCTCCGTGGATGGTCACGTTTGTGGCTCCAGACGTGCTTTCATCCACAGTGAATTCGATGTAGGCCGAGGTGATGGTCGCACCCTGGGGAATCTGGACGTTCTGGAAGCGCAGGCCCACCTTCTGGGCGCCGAAGAAATCGAAGAAGCCGTCGCCGCCGTTGGAATCTCGCCAGATCGAGAAATCGAAGAAATCGGCCTGGTCGCCCAACTCCAGATCGCTGCTGGTCGTGTTGAGGATGCCGCCGAACTGATCTTCTTCAACATCATCACTGCTCTCGACGATGCGCACCGTCACGGCTCCCGGGCCGGGAGGAGGCGTGGGCGTGGGAGTGGGCGGTGGCGGTGGGGTGCTGGTGGGCGTGGCTGTGGGCGGCACGCTGGTGGGCGTGGCTGTGGGCGGCACGCTGGTGGGCGTGGCTGTGGGCGGCACGCTGGCGGGCGTGGCGGTGGGCG
>JALWDV010000581.1 GCA_027036755.1 Anaerolineae bacterium | reverse complement strand
AACGAAGCGACTGACGCGGGAGGGCCGGGGAGGGGGCAAATCTCTGGCGGCCAGGACGGGGAAGGGAACTGATTTCCGCGCTATCACTTAGTTGAGGGGGTGCTGAAACGCCCGCATGGCCGTCAACAGCTCATCGGGCTTTTCCTGCACCGTGAAGACGTCGCGGTATTGCGGTTTCACAAAGCCGGCCTGGATGGCGTGCTCGATGAGCTCCTCCAGGGGCGTGTAATAGCCCGCCACGTTGAGAATGCCGATGGGCTTGGGCTCATAGCCAAGCTGGCTCAGGGTCAGGGTCTCGAACAGCTCGTCCAGGGTGCCGAATCCGCCGGGCAGGGCGATGAATCCGTCCGAGATCGCCACCATCTTCGCCTTGCGGGTGTGCATGTCGGGCGTGACAATGAGTTCGGTGAGGTTTTCGTGCACCACTTGGGGCACATTCATGCTGTCGGGGATGACGCCGACGGCCCGGCCGCCATGTTCCAACACGGCATCGGCCAGGATGCCCATGATGCCGGTCATGCCGCCGCCGAAGATGAGGGTGATGTGGTTGCGGGCCAGCAGGCGGCCCAGTTCGCGGGCGGCCTGAGCGTAGGCGCTGTTCACGCCCGGCTGCGAGCCGCAGAAAACGCAGATTTTTTCGAGGGTCATGGATGATCAGAGTATGTGGATGATGAAGTAGAGAAAGATGCCGATGAAGAATGCAGCGTAGCTGGCTGCGTGGAATTTGAAGGTGAAAGAACGAGCGTCAGCTCCTTCGCTGCGCACATAGATGCGATATGCTATCAGATTTGCCAGCGAACCAACAAGACTGCCAAACCCGCCTACGCTGACGCCCCACAAAAGCGACTGCCAGTTCGATGTGAAATCAGCCAGCAGGAGCGCCGCGGGCACGTTGCTGATGATTTGACTGAGAAACGCCGCCAGCAGAAAGACGTGGTGGGGGTGAGCCAGATAATTGCCCAGAAGCGATTGCAGATTGTCGGTGAAACCGAAGAAGCAGGCGAATGTCAGGAGCAGGGCGTAATCGATGCGCAGGCTGTCCCTATCGGCGATGATGACGAAGAGGATGACCACAACGCCCGACGTCAGCGGAATCAGCCGCAGGATGGCCAGGGCGAAGATGAAGAGCGCCGCGACGTAGAACCAGGCGGTTGGCCTCAGCGGAGCCGGGCGGGATGTGGGGAGGGACGTCCCTCGGGCCTTGACGACGCCAGCTCCCAGCGCCAGTAACGCCAGAAAAAACAGCGAGAATGGGGCGATGACTGTGACGAAATCGGCGAAGGGGATGTTGTAGTGCCAATAGATGAACAGGTTTTGGGGATTTCCGAAAGGCGAGAGCGCCGACCCCGCGTTGGCCGCCAGCGCCTCGATGATAACCAGCCATTCTTTGTTGGGGACGTTCAGGAGGATGGTCAGGGGCACGATGGCTATCAGCGCCACGTCGTTGGTGACCGCCATGGCGAAGAAGAAGGTGACCAGCGCCAGTTTGATGGGGATCCAGCGCCCCCGCTCCATCCTGCTGGCGATGCGAGCCAGCACGCGGTGTCGTTGCAGGCCCATGGTGATGATGAACAGCACCAGCAGGATGTAAAGGATTTCGAAATCGGAGCGGGTGTAAACGGGCAGGCGTCGGGCCAGAATGGTGGTGACGCCCAGCCCGGCGGCGGATAGCGCCAGCAACCATTCTCTGCGAAGAAAAGCGCTCAGTTGCCGTTTGCTCATGAGGATGACCGGGGGTCAGGGGATGCGGATGACCGCGACCCGCAGAGGCTCGGCGATGCGCTGGCCCGTGGCTGGATCGTAAAATCCGGCCATCAGCGCATACTCGCCCGTCGTCAGGTTTGGGGGCAAGTCGAGCTGAAAGTCGTCAGCGATGACGTCGCCCGGCCGCCACAGCGTCGAGGGCAGATAAGCGCCGCCCGGCTGATGATCTTCGGCCTGGGCTGCTTTCTCGCCCGCGGCGTCATAGAGATGCAGGAAGCTATGCCAGACCGCAGCGGGGCGCTGCACGGCCCGCCAGTACAGGGTCACATCCAGGCGCGCGCCCGGCTTCACCTCGCCCGACCACTGGATGCCCAGCCAGCGCAGATCATCGGTGTAGGGGGCCTCGAAACTTTCGGGGGGCGCGGGCTGCGGCCCCAACACCTGCTGCACCCCGCCGCCCGCGGGCTCCAGCCGATACAGCGCGTCTACGCCCGGCATGGGTTTGATGAGATATGCGGGGTGCTGCGCAGCCAGTGCGCTCTTCAGCGTGACGTTCAGGTCTTCCCATTCGGGCGTGGCCGCGATGAGGGGAAACAGGCCCAACATGCCCGGTGCGCGGCCTTCCACCTGCTGCAAGTAGATGAGGGGGGGCATCTCGTCCCGATCGTTGCTCACCAGCAGCGCGTCATCGGCCAGCGGCTGGGCCAGGATGGTCTCCCATTGTTTGCGGGCCGCCCCATCATGGCTGCGGTCGAATTGGGCGTGATAGTCGCGATAGAGGAGGACGGGCAGCGCCAGGGCCAGCAGGGGGACGACCATCCAGGCGGGCCGCCATCGGGTTGAGGTCATGCGGGTGAGGGCCTCGACGATGTAGGTCAGGCCCAGGCCCAGCCACAGGGTGACGATGAGGTAGAGGGGGATGTAGTAGACCGCGATGTCGCCGATGCCGTAAAAGAGGTTGAAGAGCAGCAGCAGCAGGAAGCTGACGCCTGTGAGGATGAGGGTCAGCAGTTCGCCTTCGATGATCAGCGCGGCCAGGCCCAGCAGGATGATGAGCAGGCCCGCCCAGGTGAAATGCACGAGGAAAAGCCGGGCCGCGGTGGCGATTTGGGCGCTGAGGGGCGCGCTGCCGATCTCCGAGGAGAAGCCCACGCCCAGGATGAAGCGCAGGGCGCCCGCGATGCTGTTATCGAAAAGCTGAAGCGTGTGACCGGGCGTGAGTTGGGGATAGAGCCAGGGGCTGGCGGGCCCTCGCAGCGGGATGTAGAGATAGAGCAGCAGGGGAGCCA
>JALWDV010000580.1 GCA_027036755.1 Anaerolineae bacterium | reverse complement strand
GGGCGAAGCTCTGGCGGCCCGGCAGGGAAAGGGAACTAATTTCTAGACGTGTACTAAGGTCGCCACCCGAAAACCACCAAGAACACTAAGACACAAAGGCACAAAGGGGAATTTATACATTTTTTCTTCGTGTTCTTAGTGCCTTTGCGCCCTTTGTGGTTTATTAACCGGGGTACGTTAGCAGTTACCGCATACAGCACTATGATTCCGGCGTCAATTGGTAAATGACCACCGGCTCCCCGCCCGCAGGATCAGGAATCGTCAAGAGCAGCGTCAGTCCCGGCGGCGGGTTGTCGGGGTCATCCATCAGGGGAGCGAATTGGGGGCGCAGTTTGTGCGCCTCGTAGCCGTCGATGGCCCAGAATTTGGCCTTGTGATGGCGGGCGTAGGCCAGGGTTTCCTCGATGCTGGCCGCGGGCGTGGGCAGCCATTCAGCGCCCGCATGCCAGGCGATGGCCACATAGCGGCTCATCACCACATCGCCCGGCTGCACATAGGGGGCCAGCGCCTCGCCCGCCTGCACATGCACGGGCCGCACCGAGCCCGCCAGATAGGCGCTATTCGCCTGCCGCGGCGTTATCACCAGAAAGAAGGCCATCAGCAACGCCGCGGGTAGCCACGCCAGCCAGCCCATTTTGCGCGCCCGTCCCGGCTGCCGCGCATCGCCATCCAAACGCCGCTTTCCGGCCGCAACCTGCAACGTCGTTTCTTGCAGCCATTCGCCCAACTGCATCATGCCATGTCCGGCCCAGATGAACAGGGTGGGGATCAGCGCCGCGATGTAGCGTTCTTGCACGAAAAAGAGGATAAAGCTCAGGCCCGGCAACAGGGTGAATGCCAGAAAAAGCTCCTTCCAGGCCCGATCTCGATCCCACGCCTTGCCAAACCACGCCAGCGCCAGGGGGATGAGAAGATAGACGGGGAACAGATGCGCGTTTAGGAGCTGCACCAGCAGTTTGCGCGTGTTGCCGTAAAGGATGCGGGCGTAGGCCAGGGGATCGTTGAGGATGTAAGCCAACGCGGATGCGTCAGCGGTCTCGCGGCTGAAAAATCGTACATGCTCGCCCGTGCTGTCCAGCCCCCAGGTCTCGATGTCGAATTGCCGAAAATCCCCCAAAGCCAGGCCCTCGGCCGTGGCGAAATTGGCCCCCACCTTCTGGCTGATGGTCCACACGCCGGTTTCTTGATGCACCTTGGCCAGATAGGGGAAGATGACCAGCAGGAAGACCGCGCCCAGCAGCAGGGGATAGCCCAGGTTTTTGATGCGGGGCGGACGACTCAGCGCCCGCAGGCCCAGAATCAGCCCCATCGCGCCCAGATACACCACAGCCTCGGGCCGCACGTAGTAGGCCAGGGCCAGGAATATCCCCGCCAGCGCGATATCCAGAATGCGCCAGTGCTGGAAGGCCCGAAACGCGAAGAAAACCCCGGTCATGGTCAGGGCCCAATAAGGCGGTTCGGTCATGGTGCCCCACATCAGGGGCATGATCGCGGTGGCCGGAGCCAGGACGATGAAAAGCCCCGCGGCCAGCGCGCTCTTTGCGCCGTAGATGCGGCGGGTGAGAAAGTAGATGACCAGCGCCAGCCATGCCCCGAACAGGATGTAGCTCCAGTCGCTGGCCCGGGCCATGTCACGGGTCAGCAGCGTCAATACAGCGGTGATGAAAGGGTATCCGGGCGTGTGATGATAATCCCAATGATCCACGAACCAGAGATGATAACCCCGCCCGCTGAACCAGCTACGCCCCAGCCACAGATAAAAAGGCTCATCGCCCCAAACCACGCGATCCATGCCCGCATAAATGTAGCGGATGAGAAAAGTCGCCGCGCCGAGCAGCGCGGGCGGCAGCCACGTTGCGTCGAGTTTACGCTGCGTCATGGACACTTTCGTCATCATCGCGATGGTTTGCGTCCGAAGGAGCGTCGTTCTGCGCAGCCATATCTCGTTGCATTTGCTCCAAACGACTGCGAAGAACAGCCACCTCTTGCGTCAAAACGCGGATTTGATCGCTGAATTTGGAGATGACCAGCGAAAGTTGAAAGATGATCAGAAGCAGGCCGATGATGCCCAGGCCCAAAAACAAGGCGGGGGGATATTCGATGCCCAGGAAAAAGGCGATGCTGTCCAGGGGATTGATGAGGATGGGCGTGGCCACCAGCGTCAGCGCGGCCAGCAGCCACAGCAAGGCATACTCCTCTTTCAGACGGCGCGTGCGCATCAGGTTGATGACCGAGGCCAGGACGATCAACCCAATGACGATGAGAAGTAGACGCGCTCGCGGAGACATGGAATGCTGGGCAAGTATAGCATAAATCCGGCGTTTGAGCGTAGCCGCTGCCGATGGGGCGCGACAAAATAGCCTAGGCTTTTGAAGACCGGGAAATGCGATTCTCCGGCATGGTTCAAAATAGACGTTTTGGAGCCTGGCATTGGCTGCAGGATACTTGACATTGGCTGTACTGAAAAAACCTTCAACACGGAGACACAGAGCGCACGGAGGAAGAAAAAGGTGAGATTTGGAGAGAAATTTCTCTGTGAACTACCACTATTTTCTCCGTGTCCTCCGTGTCTCCGTGGTGAAATGACCTTTTTGCAGTGGAGTCGATATTGGATACTGGATATTGTGGATATTGCCCCCGTTCCGGGGTGATTCGAATACCGAATACCGAACACCAACTATCCTGTTGCGAAAATAGGCTCTCCTACGTCATTTCGAGGGAGCGCAGCGACCGAGAAATCCCCATGCTAACGAGGAGATTCCTCCTCCCTTCGGTCGTCGGAATGACGTAACGAGGGATTTTCGTTCGTTATGTGGTGAACAATCGCTCGTGGTGACTGTTGCGAAAGACCTGGCAGAATTTATCAAGTTCCTTTAGTTTCCGCTAAAAAGAGGGCAAGTGGTAGCGACTTGATGGCGACATCAAGCTGAGCACATTAACAAAACGATTGAGAAGAGGCGAGAAAAGGGTGAAAAGAGAGGTTAAATCTGGCGTTTT
>JALWDV010000579.1 GCA_027036755.1 Anaerolineae bacterium | reverse complement strand
CGTGTTCGGGGGAGGGAGACGCCCATCTGCTACACAAATTGGTAAAGCGATGGGCTCCTCCCCCTGCAAGGCATTAGCAGAAGCAGGGGGAGGCCGGGAGGGGGGGCTTGTCTCCGAATTAAATTTCAAATTGCTGCCGCTTGCCGGACGCGGTTGGCAAATGGAAGTCGTCGCGAGTAAAATGCCTTCTGAGCCCGCCTGGCTCGGAAACTCTGCGAGCAAGCGACTGAGCGAAATCCTGCCATGACATCCGCCATCCAATCACTGCAAAACATCCTGGCCCTGGAGGCCCGACGCGGCTACAAAAACGACGCGGTCACGGGTGGGCTGGAGCGATTCGCAGAACATTGGGAGACGCAGGCCCGGCGCGAGATTGCTGGCGCGGACGCACAATCCCGCATCACCGACATCGCGGCCATGCTGCGGGATTATTCGTTGCTGCCCGAGGGCGCGCGGCCCAGCACCATCCGTCATCTGCAACGCTCGTGTCAGGGGCTTGGCAAGATGGCGGCGCGCTCGCGGCGCAAATCGGGGGGCAAAACCGCGCCCTCGCAGCCGCGCGGCAAAGCGGGAGAGCGTGCCGATGAAGCGCCGTCGCGGAGCCCGCGGGAGTACAAGCCCCGTTTCACCGATTCTCCCCTGGACGCTCCCCTGACCACGCTGCCGGGCGTGGGCCCGAAACTGGCCAGGACCATGAGCCGTCTGGGCCTGGCCCGGGTGGGCGATCTGCTGTGGCATCTGCCCGCGCGCTATCAGGATTACAGCAACCTGCGCACCATCAGCCAGTTGCGCATCGGCGAGGAGGTGACGGTGCGGGCCACGGTGCATAGCATGTTCAGCCGCCGCACTCGCACCGGACGCAAACTCACCACAGCCAAACTCTTCGATAAAACCGGGACCATCCAGGCCCAGTTCTGGAACCCCTACATCGGCAAATATCTTTTCCCCGAACGCACCTACTACTTCAGCGGCAAAATCAAGAGCGTGGGCGGGCGGCGGGTGCTGGATAACCCCGAATTCGAGATCGCCAGCGACGATCCCACCCACACCGCCCGCATCGTGCCCGTCTATCCCCTTACCGAGGGGCTGAGTCCCCGGGTGCTGCGCAAGCACATCCGGCACGTGGTGGAGACCTGGGCCGATCATCTGCCAGACCCCCTGCCCGAAGATCTGCGCCAGCGGCTGGGATTTCCCCGTCTGGGGCAGGCTTTGCGGCAAATTCATTTCCCCGATAACGCCCGATCTCTGGAGCAGGCCCGTCGTCGTCTGGCCTTCGAAGAGCTGCTGGTTATCCAGTTGGGCGTGCTGGGACAACACCGGGCCTGGCAATCCAAACCCGCCCGGCCCATCCCCCTGCCCGATGAAGCCCTGGCGCCATTTCTCGATATCCTGCCCTTCGCGCTGACCGGGGCGCAGCAACGGGCGCTGAACGAAATTCGGGGCGATCTGGCCCATGATTATCCCATGACCCGGCTGCTGCAAGGGGATGTGGGCAGTGGCAAGACGGTCATCGCGGCCGCGGCCATGTGGGCGGCCGCGGTCAATGGCGCACAGGCCGCGCTCATGGCTCCCACCGAGATTTTGGCCGAGCAGCACTATCGCAAACTGGCTGATCTCTTCGGGGGGATGGTGAATCCGAACACCGGCTGGCCCATCCGCACCGCGTTGCTCACTGGCAGCGTTCTGGGCAAAAAACGAGAAGCCCTGCTGGCCGCGCTGGCCGCGGGCGAGATCGATATCCTCATCGGCACCCACGCCCTCATTCAGGGCGGCGTCATCTTTCGCGACCTGGCCATGGTGGTGGTGGATGAACAGCATCGCTTTGGCGTGGCGCAGCGGGCCGCGATGCGAGAAAAAGGCCCGGCCCTGAACGCGCCCGACAGCCCGGCCGCGGGCCAGACCCCGCACACCCTGGTCATGTCGGCCACGCCCATCCCCCGCACCCTGGCCCTCACCATCTACGGCGACATGGATGTCAGCGTCATCGACGAGTTGCCGCCGGGCCGCCAGCCCATCGAAACTTACTGGGTCAAGCCCGACAAGCGCCCGCGCATCTACAACTTCATCCGCAAGCAAGTGGGCGAGGGGCGACAGGCGTTCATCGTTTATGCGCTGGTGAACGAAAGCGACAGGCTGGAGGATGTGGGCGCAGCCGTGGCCGAGCACAGGCGTCTGCAAACCAGGGTCTTCCCCGACCTGCGTCTGGGCCTGCTGCACGGACAGATGACGGGCAAGGAGAAGGACGCGGTGATGCGGGCCTTCGCCAGGGGCGATTATCACGTTCTGGTGAGCACCGCGGTGGTGGAGGTGGGCATCGACATCCCCAACGCCAGCCTTATGATCATCGAAAACGCAGATCGCTTTGGGCTATCGCAATTGCATCAGTTTCGGGGACGGGTGGGACGCGGGCCCTACCAGTCCTACTGCATCCTCATCGCCGAGCCCAAGAGCGCCGCGGGCGAGGAGCGGATGCGGGCCATGACGCGCACCCAGGACGGATTCGAGCTGGCGGAGATCGATCTGCGAATGCGGGGCCCGGGCGAATTCTTCGGCTCCCGGCAGAGCGGTCTGCCCGACCTGCGTCTGGCCCGACTCAGCGACGCCCGCCTGCTGGCCCTGGCCCGGCAAGAGGCGCAGGCCATCCTCGACGCCGACCCCCATCTGGCGAAGCCAGAACACCGGCTGCTGGCCCAACGCACCGCGTCCATCTTCAGGGGAGAGATGGACTTATCCTGACGCGGCGTCGGGCCTGGAAGAGCACGCGCCCGGGGGGATGAAGTCGCCGGGCGGACTCATTTAAGACGCATCCAGTAACTGCTAAGATAGTCTGTCTGTTTTCGGTGGCTTGGCTTTTGCTGCGGCAGGCCCCCCCTCGCCCCCCCGCAAGCAGGGGGGAAGACCTCTCCGTCTGCAAAAAACTTTGCAAACCAGCGGCTCCCTCCCCTGCAAATGAGCGAAGCGACTGGCGGGGGAGGGCCGGGGTGGGGGCCAAGTCCAG
>JALWDV010000578.1 GCA_027036755.1 Anaerolineae bacterium | reverse complement strand
GTGGGGGCCAGGCCCAGCGACCAAGGCTGCAAAACTGACGAACGCTGTCTTGAACGTTGGCTCAGCAGGCCTACTTTAGTAGTTACCACCGTTCAGAAAGACAAGGGCTGATCCCGCCGCACGAGATCATCGATGGTTTCCCGCCGCTGCAAGAGGATGAGATCGTCGGGCGTGTGCAAATAGACGGCGGGGCGCAGCGTTCCGTTGTAGTTGCTGGCCATGCTGAGATGATAAGCGCCCGAGACGGGGATGGCCAGGGCATCGCCCGGCCTGACGTTTGGCAGCCAGACCTCTTCGATGAGAAAATCGCCGCTTTCGCACAATGGCCCGACGATGCGAGCCGGGCCCGTCGCCTCATCCAGGGGATTGCGGGGCGGCGTCGCGGTGTAGCGGGCGCCATAGAGCGCCGGGCGTAGATTATCGCTCATGCCGCCATCCACGGCGATGATGCGCTTGCCGTCGCCGAGATGGCGGATAGCCCCCACAGTGTACAACGCCACGCCCGATCTGGCAATCAGACTGCGGCCCGGCTCCAGAATCAGGGTGGGGGGCGGGCCGCCGTGTCGGCGTCGCCAGGCGTCCGCGGCGCCGGCGCAAAGCCGTTCCGCCAGCGCGTGCAATGCAATGACGGGATCATTCGGGTGATAAGGAACGCCCAGGCCGCCGCCGGGCGATAACGCCTGAATCCGCCCCCAACCAGCACGTTCGATGGCAACGGCCAGATCGATGAGCCGTTCGATGGACGCCAGCATGGGGTCGAGATCGAAAATCTGCGATCCGATATGCACATGCAGTCCGGTCAAACGCAGATGAGGGGTGGCCGCGATGCGCCGGGCCGCAGCCAGCGCATCATCCCAGGTCATGCCGAATTTCGAGCCGTGATGACCTGTCTGGCGGTAAACGTGGGTGGGAGCCAGCAGATCGGGATTGAGGCGCAGCCACAGCCGCGCGTCCTCCTCCGACCTCATGCGCTCCAGCAGACTCAGCTCATGCAGATTATCCACCACGATGGCCCCCACGCCCGCGTCCACCGCCCGTCGCAACAATTCCGGACGCTTGTTATTGCCATGCAGATGCAGCATCGAGGGCGCAACTCCGCCGCGCAGCCCGATGGTCATCTCCGCCAGCGAAACCACATCCAGGCCCAGACCGCGGCGCGCCAGCAATCGGGCCAAAGGCAGCGAGAGCCAGGCCTTGGACGCATAGGTGATGAGGCCGGGCCCGGGCCAGGCTGCCAGGCCGTGACGATAAGCCGCAATGGCGTGATCGATGGTGAGCTGATCGTAGATGTAGGCGGGCGCACCCAGTCTTTCGGCCAGATCGGTTAGATCGTGCCTGCCCAGGAATAATCGATTTTGGAAAAAATGAACGCTTAGAGGCCAGAGATGGCGGGGAAAGTCGGTCGGGCGCATGGGATGTGATACTGATTTCGAGACACGGGGTTGGATTCCCTGAAAAAACGCTTACCACAGAAGCAGTGAGAACACAGAGGTAATTGCTAACGTATGTCAGTTTGTCGCCTTTTTCCGCTCAAACCTGACAGGTTCTCGTAACCTTGGCGGCAGGATGTGCGGTTTTCATCCAGCAACGAAGCGTGCAAGGCTCTGAATCGCTGCCAAAGGAACCTGTCAGGTTAATTCAATCGAAGCAACCTCAGCAGTTACACACAGAGTCGGAAAAAGAAGGATTCCGAGCCTTTTTTCTTGGCGTCTTTGCGACTTTGCGTGAGGCAGAATTTTTCAGTGGCGCGGAGGTTCAATTTTACAAGACAACGATGAGGATGCCCAGCAGGGCGACGATGACGCCCACGATTTCATTCACGCCCGGTATCTCGCCCAAAAGCAGCGCCCCCAAAATAACCCCGCCCGTCACCTCCTGGGTGGCGATGACATTGGCGTATGATGCGTGCACCCGGCGCAAAGCCGCATTGTAGAGGGTGTGCCCGAATCCCAGCGGAAAAACGCCCATGCCCAAAATGCTGAGGATGGTTTTCGTGGTGTAACCGTCGGGGGTGAAGGTGAGGGCCGCTGCGGGGAACGCCCACAACGCGGCCGCGCCATACGTGGTGATGGCGTAGGTGAACAGGCTGTAATGATGTCGTTGAGACCGTCCGGCCACGCTGTAAAACCCAAACGCGATGGCCGACCCCAGCGCCAGGATGTCTCCGAACAACATCCTTTTGGTGAAATTGGGCTGAAACCCCGCCAGGATGGCGATGCCGATGACCGTGATCACTATCCCCCCCCACTTGCGTTTGGGGATGTGCTCTTTCAGGAAGAAGGCGGAGAACAGGGTGACGAAAACGGGTGCGGTGTAAACAATCGCCAAGGAGTGAGCGATGGTGGTGAAATAGAGTGACGCGATGTAAAACAGAAAATGCAGCGCCGTGATCAATCCGAACAACGCGAACTTGCGCCAGTCCTCCCTCGGTGCATGCCAGCGCTCCCGCTTGATCAACATCATCACGCCCACAGTCAGCGCCGCCGTGGTCAATCGCCAGAAGGTCAGCTCATAGCTGGAAACAGAATCGGCCCAGCGGATGAAAATGGGGCTGGTGGAAAAAAAGAAGACCGCTATCACAACGTATAGCAGTCCAACTTTTGCATCCCTTGAGAGCTTGGTCATAATCCAGGCAGGTAACTGCTAACGTATCCCAGTTGGTTGTCTTCTTGCACTCAAACCTGACAGGTTCTCGCAACCCTGGCGGTAGGATGTGCGGTTTTCAGCCAGCAACGAAGCGTGCAAGGCTCTGAATCGCTGCCAAAGGAACCTGTCAGGTTAATTCAAGCGAAAATGACCTTAGCAGTTACCGTGGCAGGCTCAAAAGCGTGATGAAATGCAAAACCGCCGTCCGAAGCTCAGACGACGATTCTACAAGCGGGCGATGCGATGATGGCTTCAGCGAAAGGCGCCAGCAACCAATGAGAAGACCATGGCCAGCACGATGAGCGCGCCGATGATATACCAGACGGTGGTCGTCCAGTTCATCTTCTTCTTGGGCTGCTGCTTGTTGACGCGTTTGCGACGGGGCATTTTTCTTCCTCCACGAAAATAAATTTCAACAAGCCGATTTTAGCACGGTTGGTGCAAGGATGAAAATCGGATGAAACCCAAAAGATTGTCCGGGCGCGAATTGTAACTTTTTGCAGGAAATGATAATCGAATAATGACGAAGGACAACCCCACGCTCATCCAATTCTGGAGAATGATATATGCCTGGTTTATTCAACAAACTCTTTGGCGGAAAGGAAGAAGAGACAAAATCCACGACCGCCGCGCCCGATCAAGCCAATCGCCCCAAGCCCATCCACATCACCGACGCCGAATTCGACGAGGTTGTGCTGAAAGCGGACAAGCTGGCCATTGTGGACCTGTGGGCCGAGTGGTGCAATCCCTGCCATCTCATCGCCCCCATCATCGAAGATCTGGCGGTGGAGTACGATGGTCGCCTGGTGGTCACCAAGCTGGATGTGGACCACAATCCGAACACGCCCGCCCGCTTCGGCATCATGGGCATCCCAACCGTGTTGTTCATCAAGAACGGCCGCGAGGTGGATCGCATCGTGGGCGCGCAAAGCTATGTGGCCTTCGCCAACAAGGTCGAGAAGTGGATCGACGCGTAGCGTCCCCCTGATTTTTTGAACAAGCTGCATCCCAAAAACAAAGCCCCCGAATGAGCGCTCATCCGGGGGCTTTTTGTGCATCAGGTTGGGTTATTTGGCGATGATGTTCACCAAACGCCCGGGCACGACGATGACTTTGCGGATGGGCTTGCCATCGATCCATTTCTGCGCCCGTTCGCTGGCCAGGGCCAGTTTCTCCATCTCTTCCTTGCTGGCCTCGGGCGAGATGGTGATGCGATCTCGCACCTTGCCGTTGACCTGGATGGCGATCTCCACCTCTTCCTCTTTGGCCAATTCGGGATCGGCCTGCGGCCAGGCTTGCAGATGAATGCTGTAAGGCTTGCCCAGACGGGCCCACAGCTCCTCGCTGATGTGGGGCATGGCGGGAGCCATCATCAGCAGCAAGGTCTCGATGGCCTCGTTCCAGGCCTCGGAGCCGTAAACGGGCGTCTCTTTGGCCGCGGCCAGCGTGTTGGAGAAGGACATCAGGGCTGCGAGCATGGTGTTGAATTTGAAATTGTCGTAATCGCTGGTGACCTTCATCAGGGTTTGGTGCGTGGCCCGGCGCAGCTTGCGAATATCGGCCTGGCTGGCTTCGCCAGAGGCTGCGTTTTTGGGCGCATCCACCACCAGCGACCACACCCGATGCAGGAAGCGGTGCACGCCCTCGATGGCGCTGGGATTCCAGGGGCCGCCTTCGTTCCACGGGCCGATGAACATCAGGAACGCGCGCACCGTGTCCGCGCCATATTTGCCCACGTAATCATCGGGGTTGACCACGTTGCCCCGGGATTTGGACATCTTCTCGCCGTCCGGGCCCAGGATCATGCCCTGATTGAAGAGCCGCAGCATGGGCTCATCGAAATCCACCAGGCCCATATCGCGCAGGGCCTTGGTGAAAAATCGGGTGTAGAGCAGGTGCATGGTGGCGTGCTCGATGCCGCCGGTGTATTGATCCACGGGCAGCCAGTATTCGCCCAGGGTTTTGTCCCAGGGGATGTCGTCGGGGCTCAGGGTTTCGCCTTCTTTCCAGTAGGGCGAGACGTAGGCGTATTGATACCAGGAGGAATCCATGAAGGTGTCCATGGTGTCGGTCTCGCGCTGGGCGTCGGCGCCGCAGACGGGACATTTTACGTTGAGGAAGCCCTCGTGATATTTCAGCGGACTCTCGCCCGTGGGGCGAAATTCCGCGTCCTCGGGCAGCAGCACAGGCAGGTCTTCGTAGGGAACGGGCACAACGCCGCAGTTGGGGCAGTGGATCATGGGGATGGGGGTGCCCCAGTAGCGCTGGCGGCTGATGAGCCAGTCGTGCAGGCGATAGTTGATCTTGCGCTCGCCCGCGGCGCGCTCCGCCAGCCATTCGGCCACTTTATCGAAACTTTCGGGCCAGGGCGCGCCGGTGAAGGGCCCGCTGTTGACCATGACGCTGTTTTCCTTGACCTCGAAGGCCCGCTCCATCGCGGCCGCGGCTTCTTCGCTCCAGGCGCTGGCGTCGCCCGCCTCCCACAGCGATTTGGGCACGATGACGATGGGCGTGGGCAGGCCGTACTTGCGAGCGAACTCGAAGTCCCGCTGGTCGTGCGCAGGCACAGCCATGATAGCCCCCGTGCCGTAGCTCATCAGCACGTAATCGGCGATGAAGATGGGCACGGGCTGGCCGTTGGCGGGGTTGATGGCGTAAGCGCCGGTGAAGACGCCGCTCTTCTCCCCGGCTTCCTGCTGCCGCACCAGATCGCTCTTGCGGCTGGATTCGGCCACATACGCGTCGACTTCGGCCTTGTGCTCGGGCGTCGCGATCTGCGCCACCAGCGGGTGTTCGGGCGCCAGCACCGCGAAGCTCATGCCAAAGATGGTGTCCGGGCGGGTGGTGAAGACCCGAAAAGCCAGATGCTCCTGGCCCTGGATCTTCATCTCGAACTCGACGCCTTCGCTGCGCCCGATCCAGTTGCGTTGCAGGGTCTTGACGCGTTCGGGCCAATCCAGCGTCTCCAGGCCCGCCAGCAGCTCTTCCGCATAGTTGGTGATGCGGAACTTCCACTGGGCCAGGTTTTTGATGATGACGGGCGTGCCGCAGCGTTCGCATTTGCCATCCCATACCTGTTCTCGGGCCAGGGTGGTGTTGCAGGTGGGGCAGAACTGCACGGGCGCTTCTTCGCGATAGGCCAGCCCCATATCGTAGAACTTGAGGAAGAACCACTGATTCCACTGGTAATAGCCGGGCAGACAGGTGACAGCCTCGTGCTCCCAGTCGAACATGGCTCCCATCTGCCGCAACTGGCCCCTCATGCGCTCGATGTTGCCCATGGTCCATTTGTGAGGATGGATGTTGTGGCGGATGGCCGCGTTCTCTGCGGGCAGCCCGAAGGCGTCGAAGCCGATGGGGAACCAGACGTTTTTGCCGTTCATGCGGGCGTAGCGCGCGCCTGCGTCCGAAGGCGACATCGCGTACCAGTGGCCCGTGTGCAGGTCGCCGCTGGGATAAGGAAGCATGGTCAGGAAATACCATTTCTCCTTGTCCGGGTCCTCGACGCGCTTGTACAGCCCGGTCTCGGCCCATTTGTCCTGCCATTTTTTTTCGATGGATTGGGGATCGTAACGGTCGGTCATAGTCTTCTATCCAAGATGCTTCATGAATTCTTCAGGAGAAACGTGGGCTTGTCTCAATATCCCACGCAGTGTTCCAACTGCGAGTTCACAAGGTGGTCAAATAAGGCGTATGCGTTTTGGAAACAGGGAATTCTTCAAGATAAAGCTCTGTTGCTTCCTTGAGATTCTCGAAGGCTTCTTCGATGGTGTATCCCTGGCTGACGGCGCCCACTTCCGGGCATTCCGCCACAAATAGGTCATCTTCTCTATAAACGATTGCGGTAAATGTGCGCTCTTTCATACTTACCTCACTATTTTTGGCGTTGAGGTGACTGCCACCTTTTTTCAAAAACTTAGCGCCTTGGCGTCTTTGCGTGAGATAACCTTCCAGGCTCCGTTAATCTGGAGATGAGGCGGCAAAGGCTTCGCGCGGGGGACTGAAAAGTTCGAGGAGCACGGTGGGTTCGAGGACGCGGGCCTCGTGTTCCACGCCGCCAGGAATGGCGTAGGAATCGCCCGGCTCTGCGATCCATGTCTCTCCGGCCACGGTGAACTGCACCCGGCCCGATTGCACGAATCCCACCTGCTCGTGGGGGTGGCTGTGCATGGGCACGACCACGCCCGCATCCGCGGTGAATTCGCACAGCATCATCTTTTCGCCCCAGGCCAGGGTGCGGCGCACCAGACCGGGCAGCATTTCTACGGGCGTGGCGTCGTTACGGGAGATTCGAGTCTGCATGATCGTTCAACTCTTGAATGATGCCTTCGATTTGAGGAGTGACATCTGGTAAATCGCTGGTGATAATTTCCCAGATGACATCTAAATTTACGCCAAAGTAGTGATGAATCAACCGATCTCGCATTCGCGCCATATCTCGCCATGGCACAGAGGGATGACTTTTGCGCAGTTCAGATGGCAAATTTTTGGCTGCTTCACCAATGATTTCGAGATTGCGTACAACAGCATCCTGTGTTTTTTCATCCACCAGGAAATCGTTGTACGTCAGGCCAAAAATATAGCGTTCTACGCGGCGGCAGGCTTCCAGAATATCCTGCAAAGAGCTGAGGGCAAGACGTTCAGATATAGATCAACTCTTTGGCGATATCTTTTGCAACATCTGGGACGCGAATTCCTTGCAGACCCGCGGGCGTCAGGACATCAACTTTCATGCCGAATTCCTTTTCCAGATACTCGACAAGCTCGTTGAACTCCAATCCGATGGGCTGCTCGAACTCGACGAGCAGATCCAGGTCACTGCTTTCCGATTGGCGAGCCTTGGCAAAAGAGCCAAAAATTGCGATGCGTGAAACGCCATATCTTTCAGCCAGGTAAGGGCGCAGGTTATTTAGTTTACGGATAATTAATTCTGTATCTTGTTTCATTCTTGATCGTAAACGTAATCCAGCATCATCTTTTCGCCCCAGGTCAGGGTGCGGCGCACCAGACCGGGCAGCATTTCTGCGGGCGTGGCGTCGTTACGGGAGATTCGAGTCTGCATTGGGATTCCTATGACGCGGCAATAGCGGGATCGGGCACAGCGAGATAAGTCGCCATTGAAAATGTTTCGGGCAGAGTCTCGCCAGCTTCACTCATGGCCTCCAGGTGCATCAAGATGGCGTCCGACATGTTCTTCAACACGTCATCATAGGTTTTGCCGGTCGCAACGCAACCCGGTAGGTCTGGCGAATAAGCGGAAAAATTTTCTTCGCCTGATTCGATGATGACTAAAAACTGTCTCATGTCTGGTCGTCCTCGCTTATTTGCGCCTGGCGCAAGATGCTTTTCAACGTCTTTGGATGCAACGTGTCACCAGGTTTTCCTGCTATGGTGACGACGCCTTTTTTGACAGGATGCTTGAATTGACGATGACTGCCACGCGTTCGATGAAGCCGCCATCCGTCCTTTTCCAGCAGGTGAATAACTTCTCGGACTTTCAGTCGTATCGGCATTACACCAGGCGTCAGTCTTGCTCGTAAACGTAATCCAGCCAGTTGTGCTCGTCGGGGTGGCGGCCCGCGGTGATGTCGAAGAAGCGCTGCTGGATGGCCTTGGTGATGGGCCCGCGCGTGCCCGAACCCACAGGAATGCGATCCACCGAGCGGATGGGGGTGACTTCGGCCGCGGTGCCGGTGAAGAAGAGCTCATCGGCCAGATAGAGCATCTCGCGGGTGATGGTCATCTCTTTCACTTCGTAGCCCAAATCATGGGCAATGGTCTTGACCGCGTCGCGGGTAATGCCGCTGAGGATGGAAGTGGCCAGAGGCGGGGTGAAAATGACGCCATCTTTGACCATAAAGAGATTCTCGCCCGAGCCCTCGGCCACGTAGCCATGAATATCCAGGCTGATGGCTTCGTCGTAGCCCAAATCGTGGGCCTCCATGGCAATGAACTGGCTGTTGACATACTGGCCGCCGATCTTGCCCAGGGGCGCGCCCACGCCCGAGGGGGTGCGTCGCCAGGAGCTGACCAAGACATCCACGCCCTGATTGATGGCTTCTTCGCCCAGATATGCGCCCCAGGGCACTGTGCCGATGATGATCTCGGCAGGGCATTTGCGGCCATCCACGCCCAGAGTCTCGTAGCCCCGGTAGATCAGGGGACGGATGTAGCAAGAATCCTGCTTGTTGGCCCGAATTGTAGCTTTGGTGGCGTCGATAAGCTCCTCCACCGTGTACTCAATGGAGATGCGCATGATTTTGGCGGAGTCCATTAGTCGGCGAAAATGCTCGTGACTGCGGAAGATGGCCGGGCCTTTGGGGGTGTTGTAAGCGCGGATGCCTTCGAAGACGCTGGTTCCGTAATGAAGAGCATGGGTGAAAACGTGAACTTTCGCCTGATCCCAGGGAATCAGATTGCCGTTCATCCATATCCAATCTGCTTGCATTGCCATGATGAACACCTCGGTGTGATTATGGTAGTATGAAATGGAGATCATGCCACGGCGACGTTGCCGTACTCCTATATCATACATCAAAATTATGACGATGGGGAAGATGCTGAAAAAGTAACTGCTAACATACTCGCCTTCAAGCCTTAAACAGCCACGAAGACTCGAAGTTTTTCGAAGACACGAAGGGAAAAATAAAAATACTTCGTGCCTTTCATTTTCTTCGTGTCTTCGTGGCAAAAAGTTGTAGCGAGCCCTTAGCCTGTATTTCGCACATTAACAAGCCGAATAAAGAGACATAACGAGGGGTGAAGGCGAGGTGGAGCGCCGGAGAGGGGGGTGACGCGTCCAAAAGAGGGGGAATTGAAGGTTTTCGGACGCGT